>PBTW01000077.1 GCA_002729315.1 Gammaproteobacteria bacterium | reverse complement strand
GCTCCCTGACGCGCTGGTAGCCTGTGTTGGGGGAGGCAGTAACGCGATTGGACTCTTCCATCCCTTTCTGGGAGACAAGCGGGTCGCTATGTTCGGCGTTGAGGCAGGGGGCAAAGGTTTGGAGACTGGTGAGCATGCTGCTCCACTAAGTGCCGGCACACCGGGTGTCCTGCATGGTAATCGCACCTATTTAATGACTGATGCAGGTGGGCAGATACAGGAAACGCACTCGGTCTCTGCAGGCCTTGACTATCCGGGAGTCGGCCCAGAGCACGCTTGGCTGAAGGACCTGAAAAGAGTGAACTACGTGGCTGCGACCGACACCGAGGCGATGAACGCTTTTCATAAGCTAACGCGGCTTGAGGGAATAATTCCTGCACTTGAAACAAGTCATGCGGTTGCGTACGCAATGGATCTGGCCCGTAGTATGGACGCAGATCAGACGATCGTGATCAATCTATCTGGTCGAGGTGATAAAGATATTGAGACGGTGGCGCGACTGGAGGGGATGAAGCTTTAGGGCTTGCATGCCGGCTATGAGTCGAATTTCAGCAATCGCGAGCGATCGAATTCAGCAGGAAAAGAAGCTGTTGATCCCCTATTTGGTTGCGGGCGACCCGGATCTGCCAACCACCCTGACCCTCATGAAGGAGCTGGTTCAGCAGGGGGCAGACATCATTGAATTAGGCATTCCATTTAGCGACCCTGCATCAGATGGCCCGGTGATCCAGCGAGGCGTCGAGAGGGCGCTGGATGGCGGCACTACACTGAAAGACACGCTTGCCCTAGTAGCTCAGTTTCGTCAGGGAGATACGGAAACGGGCATAGTGCTGATGGGATATCTCAATCCAATTGAAATCATGGGGTACGAAAACTTTGCTGGCAGCGCTGCTGCTGCTGGCGTTGACGGAGTCTTAGTGGTGGATATGCCACCGGCGGAATCCATGGAGCTACATCGCAGGCTCGCTGCCGCTGACATCGACACGATATATCTCGTCGCGCCGACGACTTCGTCGGACCGCGCAAAGGACATTGCTGAGGCCTGTACAGGCTACTTATATTACGTTTCACTCAAGGGAGTCACCGGCGCCGCGATTACTGATCATGAGTCAATCAAGGAAACGATCGAGTCGATGCGTCAGCTGACTGATCTGCCTGTGGTAGTCGGTTTTGGTATCAAGGACTCTAAAAATGCCCGGGCTATGGCATCGGTGTCGGACGGGATCATTATCGGAAGCGCACTGGTGGAGCAGATCGCTAAACTGTCTGGCAGGGCCCCTGAAAAGCCAGCGCTCCCGGATTGTTGCGCTGTCATTGGCGAGGCGCGGAGCGCGATAGACTCGCTCTGAATATTATTGTTCTGAGGAAATATGGTTGTGAGCAAGGAAGTGTATTGAGCTGGATCGATAAAATATTGCCTTCGATTTCCACCTCAGATGGGGAGAGCAAAAAGTCGACAGTCCCAGAGGGTCTCTGGAAGAAATGCCCTCGGTGCGATGCCATGCTCTATCAGAAATCTCTGGCAGAAAATCATGAAGTTTGCCCCAAATGCGATCATCATATGCGTATCACTGCGCGCCGAAGAATCGAACTGTTTCTCGATGAGGAGGGTCAACAAGAACTTACTGGCGATATTGAGCCCGTTGATTTACTTAAATTCAAGGACCTTAAAAGATATAAGGACCGGCTCAACTTGGCGCAAAAGGGTACCGGGGAAAAGGACGCTCTTGTTGTCGTGGAAGGTACAGTCAGCAGTGTGCCAGTAGTGGTTGCGGCCTTCGAGTTCGGTTTTATCGGAGGTTCAATGGGCGCCGTTGTGGGGGAAAAATTCGTTCAGGCTGTTAATACCTGTCTTACCAGTCGGCAACCACTCGTCTGCTTTTCAACTAGTGGTGGCGCCAGGATGCAGGAAGCACTTGTGTCTCTGATGCAAATGGCCAAAACTTCCGCAGCCCTTGAAAAAATGCGGGAGCAAGGTTTGCCCTATATATCCGTGCTGGTTGATCCGGTTTACGGAGGTGTGTCGGCCTCTCTGGCTATGTTGGGCGATGTGAACGTTGCTGAACCGAACGCGCTGGTTGGTTTCACGGGTCCGGACGTGATAAGACAAACCGTCAGAGTCAAGTTACCAGAGGGTTTTCAGCGCGCAGAGTTCCTGCTGGAACACGGCGCCATAGATATGATCGTGCATCGAAAAGAACTCCGAAGCCGGATTGCTGCCCTATTGGAGAAGCTGATGTATTACCGCAATTCTTCTAATTAAGAGCCCAGCGTCAGCCGGTGCCGTCAAATCTTCAAGAATGGCTAGCCCGTATTTCGCGGATACATCCTCGCGACATTGATTTGGGGCTCGAACGGACTCAGCGCATAGCAGAGGCTATGTCCCTGTCCAAACTACCTAAGGTGGTAACAGTAGCGGGTACCAACGGCAAAGGGTCTGTCGTTTCTGTGATGGAGAGCCTTCTTTGTAATGCTGGCGTTCAAGTGGGTTCCTATACCTCACCACATCTTCACCGCTTCAACGAGCGCATTCGCCTACAGGGGTTTCCCTGTGATGATGATCTCATCTGCGAAGCCTTCAGCAGGATTGATGCCATGCGACGAGAAGTTTCTCTCAGCTACTTTGAATTTGCGACGCTCGCTGCCCTTTGGATCTTTAAGCGCAAACGGGTGTCTATCGCCCTTTTGGAGGTAGGATTAGGAGGAAGACTCGATGCGGTCAATATCCTCGATCCTGACGTTAGCGTCATAACCTCGATTGGGCTCGATCACCAGGATTGGCTAGGCGACAGCCGTGAAGAGATAGGGTTGGAAAAAGCAGGAATCCTCCGCAAAGGGGGTATATTTGTCTGTGGCGATCCTGACCCTCCGTTATCTGTTATTCGCAAAGCCAAAGAGCTGTCTTGCATTTCTTTCTATCAGGGTCAGGAATTCGGTCTTGAAACTAATGCGCAGTCTGAAGGGATAAAATGGTATGGTGTTGCGCCGGATAGTCGAGGAATGTGCGCCTCATTTCCGGCAACCACTGCCGTTTTGCCGGTAAACGTGTCAACTGCACTACAGGCGCTCGCAAGCGCAGGCACCGACGTAGATTTGGCGGCAACAGCTACGATACTCGCTTTTACAAAGCCGCCGGGTAGACAAGAGCTGACGGAGGACAGGCAGACCGGAGTGCCGGTGATGCTTGATGTGGCGCACAACCCGGATTCAATTGATGCTCTGGTGTTCGCTGTACAGCGGTTTGTGCAGCCCGATCCTGCGCTGAAGCATAATCAGGGGACAGTGCGCCTAGTGATTGCTGTGATGGCTGATAAAGACATTGAAACAATGCTGGCATCCTTAGTATCCATCGCGGACATCTGGTATATTGCGCAGGTCGAAGATGCCAGATGCCTGCCGGCCATTAAATTGGGCCTGAGACTCAAAAATATCGATCCATCTGCGACAATGCGTTGCTTTGACGGGGTTGCTGAGGCTTACCAAACGGCTTGCGAAGAAGCTTTAGCAGGGGCAGAAGAGGGAGCAGAGGCAAAAGAGGGGCTGGTTGTAGTTGCCGGCTCGTTTCACACCGTTTCTGCGGCGCGCATGCTCACCAAGGGTTAGTATGGGTGGGGTCAGGTAATGCCCCAACGTGACTAACTTCGTCTGTTTCTGAAGAAAGACGTTCGGTGAAAAAAACCGGAACCAGGAAGCGCTCACTTGCAGCAGAATACCAAACAGAGAATTGTCGGTACGGTTGTTTTACTAGCTTGCTGCATGATTTTTCTACCGATTGTATTTGATGGCGAAGGCAGTTATGAGCCAGCTTTAATCAGTCGGATACCAGACCCTCCGCAACTAACCATCCTGCCCGAACCGAAACAGACCCGTCCGGTTATCATTGCAGACAGCGATATTCCCACTGTGACCCCATCAGCGACTGGCGTTGACCAGCCGGCTTCTGCAGAACAAGTCAGCGATACTAGAGCAGGTAACGCCCTAACTATTACTCAGGGGGATACGGATGTTGAACCTGAAGTTAGCGAATCGGTTCCCGCGCGCACAGGGCAGGAAGGGACGCTCCCGCAATTGGGTGAGGATGGCTTACCAACCGGTTGGAGCGTTCGATTGGGCTTATTCTCCAACGCCGATAACGCTGCGGCCCTGCTGGAGCGATTGCAGAAGGCAGGTTATAGAGCGTACATTCGAGAGATCGAATCCGGTGAGGGCCAGCTGCGGGGTGTGTTTGTCGGTCCTTGGTTGAACCGACAGCTGTCAGCCGGTTACCGGAGTAGCCTACTTGAAGAATTTCAGCTAGCGGGAATCGTTGTTCCCTATGAGATGGAACGTTAGGAGCCAGACCAGAAGCGATGACCCAAGTTGATAACCTCATTCTTGCAGTCATTGCGATTTCCTCAGCATTCGGCGTGCGGCGGGGTTTTATCAAGGAAATAATGTCGCTTCTGAGCTGGATCGCTGCCTTGTTGGTTTCCCGTGTCTACAGTGGATCGTTGGCCAGCACACTTGAGAATCTGATTGATAACCCTTCTGTTCGATATGTCATCGCCTTTTCTGTGCTGTTCGTCGTCATCATTATGCTCGGAACATTGCTAAATCACTTTATGTCAAAGCTGCTGGTTGTTACCGGGTTAAAAACAATCGACCGCCTTCTAGGGGCAGTGTTCGGGGTCGCCCGTGGCACGGTCATTGTTCTGGTGTTTTTGTTTGTTTTAAATGTGTTTGTGTCAGAGTCAGAGTGGTGGCAGCAGTCAACCCTGATTCCCTATGGCATGGTTTTGATCGAGGAGTCGCAGTTTTTTATTGGCGACATGAATGCACTAAGCCCGACTTAATTAGACCAATTACCTGGAGCGGAGCATACTTTTATGTGTGGATTAGTTGGAGTGGTAACCAGTCAGGATGTGGGGGTGTGTCTGTATGACACATTGACCGTGCTGCAGCATCGAGGGCAAGATGCTGCCGGAATTATGACTAGTGACCACGGAAAGCTTAACTTACGTAAAGACAATGGGCTGGTTAAGGATGTCTTCCGGACTCGCCACATGCGGCGATTGACCGGTCAGATGGGTATTGGCCACGTAAGATACCCTACGGCGGGTAGCTCCAGTCCCGCGCTTGCCCAGCCATTTTATGTTAATTCACCTTACGGTTTGTCCCTTGCTCACAATGGAAATCTGACTAACACCGCCGAACTGAATCGAGAGCTCTATAAAACTGATCTGCGCCACATGAATACCGATTCAGACTCAGAGGTCCTGTTGAATATTTTTGCTCACGAGCTGTCCCAGAAAAAACAGATTGAGCCAAGGCCGGAAGATATTTTCTCCGCTGTTAAAGGCGTCCACAAGCGCTGCCGCGGAGGTTACGCTGCGGTGGTCATGATCACCGGATACGGGATACTGGGGTTCCGCGATATTAATGGCATCCGGCCGTTGGTTTTTGGCTCTCGGACTAGCAACGGTCAGAAAGAATATATGATCGCGTCGGAGAGCGTGGCACTGGATTCGCAGGGATTTACGATTGAGCGTGATGTCGCTCCGGGCGAAGCCGTTTACATCGACGTCAAGGGAAAGCTGCATACCAAGGTCTGCGGTGAGTATGGTATCCATGCGCCCTGCATTTTCGAACATGTTTACTTCGCTCGTCCGGATTCGTTAATGGATAGCATCTCGGTCTATAAAGCTCGCTTACGGATGGGCCAGCGTCTGGCTGAAAAAGTGAAAAGGTTGCGACCCGAGCACGACATTGATGTCGTGATTCCTATACCTGACACCAGCCGAACCTCAGCGCTTGAGCTGGCCAACTATTTGGGTATCAAGTATCGGGAGGGTTTCGTCAAAAACCGCTATATAGGGCGAACCTTCATCATGCCCGGTCAGAGCCAGCGTCATAAGTCCGTTCGGCAGAAATTGAATGCGATTGAATTGGAATTCAAAGGAAAAAATGTGCTTCTGGTAGATGACTCTATTGTGCGGGGCACAACCTGCAAGCAAATCATCCAGATGGCACGTGAGGCGGGTGCAAAGAAGGTCTATTTCGCATCGGCTGCCCCGGCAATCCGTTATCCCAATGTTTACGGTATTGATATGCCTGCAGCAAGCGAGCTCATTGCGGCCGGTAAAACCGATGAGGAAGTTGAGTCTCAGATCGGTGCCGACTGGCTTATTTATCAAGATCTTGAGGACTTAATTGCTGCAGCGGCTGACGGTAATCCCAAACTACAGCGCTTTGAGTGTTCAGTGTTTAACGGGGAGTATATTACCGGTGATGTTGATGAGATGTATCTGAAGCGCTTGGAATTAGTTCGAAATGATGCAGCAAAATCGGCGAGAAGTAATAAGAAAAAGGTGGCGAAACAACAAAACCTTGTAGCCGATTTGCAGAGTGATGGATAAGTTGTTTAAAAATTCGGTCAGTCAAAAGGCGGAAGATTTACTTAACTTACACTATCGGATGGTTGCGGAAAAAATGAACCAGATGGGTCTGATGAGTTTAATCGCAGGTGTTTGTGCCTCTGCGAGCCTAGCGATTGCGCGATTAACTGACACAGATGAGAAGAAAGATCTTAGTTAAATGCGTCAGCTGTTTGAAGAAATGAAGCGGCGCTTGCGATGCCTTCAAAATCAGTAGCTGAATAGGACTCAACTTTGTCTAGTCAAGTTGCCATGGGATTCGAGAATTTCCCTAACTTCTAAGACTCTGTTCCCCTGTATTTCAAGAGAGTGGTTTTTGAGTGTTCCCCCTGTCCCGAGTTTTTTCTTCAAGAGCTGCAAAAGCCTATGTAATTCAGCTCCGCCTAGGCCAACGTGCGAGATAACTGTCACTTCTTTGCCGGCTCGGCCTTTTCTCTGCAGTTGGATCTGAGGGTTATGGGGAGTGTTTGGGGCAGTTCGGTGAGTTTCATCCTGGCATTTGCACTTGTGTAGAACTTTGCCGCAAATTTTGCAGAGATTAACACCGGAGGTTGTGTAGACTAATTTTGAATATGGCATGGTTCGGAATTAATTAGGAAAGAGCTGGCTTATGGAGGAGATCTGAAACGGCCTACTTATACGAGCCTAGCCTAGGTTGGGTACAGCGGCGGGAGGTTATAACGATCTTCATTGGCCTGTTGTTTTAATTGTTTTATTTTGGCACTTCTGAGGGTCAGTATAGTTCGGATGCAGAGCGCTGGATTGAACCTCTGGCCTTTGGAATCAACACCTTTTCGGAACAGGTCGATTTGTAAGTCCTTTACATGTTCATGTAACTCGGCGGCTTCTTGGACTTGAAGAATATCTTCCATATTCGAAATTCGACGACTCGTGATAAAGTGATCACACCAGACGACAAGGTGCGTTCGTGTAAGACGTACCTCCTTCCGCTTAAGGGTTTTCAGAAGTTGTTTAAAGGCGGCCCGTTCATTATTGGCGGGGGAGTAACGTTCAGTGATTCGGTTTTTGACAGAACTGAGATAGTGGTTTAACAATTGTCGGTTTGGCCATATGACCAGTCGATAGATGCTGATCAGAACGATGAGAAAGGCTGCTGAGATAAGATAACGGAGCAAGTTAGCCTCTATTTCTATGTAGTCGGCTTCCGCTTGTTCGTCAATCATTTCCTGGTCTACGACAGGGGGCATTGCTAGCAATTCTTCCAAATTGCCGCTGCTGGATACTGCCTGTTCAGCCGGAGCCGCTCCAGCTATTGCGCCGACATTGAGCGTTTTTGCTGGAATGGTGGTTACTTGCGGCTGATCGGTATCAATGTTCCACCAAGGAATGACAATTTCAGGAATTTCAAGATTTCCGTCGACGGTCGGAACAATCGTCATTGTTTCAACGCGGGTGCCCACGATTGCCCCGCTAACGAATGTGCGGTCGATTTCAGCAGGGTCGGGATACGTATTAGCACCATTGAGGTCGGCTGCTCCAAACGGAGGCAGCACCGCGCCATCAAGCCCATCTGTAATCATGGTGATGGTACGAACGACAGAGTCACCAATTTGGAGCTCTTTGGTGTCTGGCGCCCAGTTGTCTTCGAGGGTGAGACCGGATACAGGCAGCCAGAAAGGGCTGTTGGCAGCAGCTGCCGGGCGTTGCTTAACGGCGACGGTCATACCGTCAATAAAGGCCGTCACTCGCCTTGTGTTAAGATTCCTGAAAACAAAGTTGCTCGAACCATCGGTCACCTCTCCGCGAAAAAGAATGTCGGGAATCTCAAGGGGGCCACTTCTTTGTGGAAAGATGACGTAGCGCTTCTCATAGACGCCATAGCGCACGCCATCGATGAGCTTTTCATACTGGTTCGGGGAGCCAATCAGTTCAATCACGGCGTCAGGCATCTCAAGTTCGGTGAACTGAGGGTTGCGAATGCCGTTGATTGTATAAAACAGTCTGACGGTGAACAGCAGCTGCTCCTGCACGTAAATGCTATCTTTGTTGACTTCTATTTCTAGAAAGAGCTCTTCTGAGGACTGGTTCGAACGTGCCCCTTGATTGACTACCGTCACGGTGATCGGGTTGGTGCGTGAATTGTTTATGGTCAGCGACGGGATTTCCAAGTTCCCTTCTGTGAGGGGAAACAGCGTGACAATGTAGTCAGTCCAGGATTCCACCGATCCATTAATCGAGCGGATCTGGCTGGATGTCCTGGTGCCGAGGACATCGAAATTTTCCGTAAGGGGCGTCAGATCAAGCTGCATCCCTTGACGTTGTTCGAAAACCCGAATGGTATAAGTCAAGGTTTCCCCTCGCGCCAGTTCATCTCGATCTACCGACACTTCAATGTTCTGAGCAGCGGCTGGAAAAGCTAGACAGAACAGTACAAACACGACGGCTGCTCTGAGCGACGTCTGGTTTACCATATCTGTCCTCCGCTGCTGGTGTTATTGGCTGTGCCATTGAGTTGCCGCTGACGATATTGATAGCGAAATTTGCGTCTGAGAAGCTCACCCGGGTCGTCTTCAATACGGCGAAGCCATTGTTCGAGCGACTGCTGCTCTTCGAACTCCTCATTGGTAGACTCCGAAGGAGTGTTTTGCTCGCTGTTCGACTCTGAGCCTTCTTGTTCTTCTGGAGGCTGATTCTGTTGTTGCTCCTGCTGATCCTGGTTCCCTTCTTGGCTCTGTTGATCCTGTTGTTCAGAGTTTTCCTGTTGCTCAGACTCATTCTGGGAATTCTGCTCGGACTGGTTATCCTGGCTGTCTCCTTCCTGCTGCTCTCCCTCTTCGGATTCCTGTTGTTCAAGTAACTCCTCAATAATGGCTTTGTTGTTGAGCGCGTCCGCATGGTCGGGGGTCATTGAAAGAGCAGCGTCATAAGCCGCTATGGCTTCAGGATAATTCCCTGCCAGAGCGAGCGAGTTGCCCCGATTATAATGCCCGTCAGGCGTATTTATGGCGCTGAATGCGGCTATCGCGGATTCATAGTTTTTAGACCGATAGTTTGCGGCCCCCGACCACTCAGAAGACTCGAACAAGGCGGCTGCCAGCTCATGCTCTTCGTTGGCAAATGCTTCGGCGGCTTGCTGGTCTTTTGTCTGCCAAAGGTCTCTCCAATCAAACGCCTGCGCCTGATTGGAAGGGAGAAATACACCCGTTGCACTGAGAAGGACCAAGCTAAACAGCCAGCCTTTTCTGAAGCTCATGGCAGCTACAGGTAGAACAAGAAGAAGCAGCCACGGGCCGGATTCGTACCAGATGTCAAATTCCTCATCTACTTCCTTCAGTTCATCATCATCTAGGAGATCGAAGTTTGACAATAGAAAGGCTAGATCTGAGTCGGCAAGCTGAATGTCGTGGTAACGTCCTCCGGTCCGGTTTGCCAAGGATTGTAGAACATTACGATTAAGCGTGGGGGTCACGATTGCTCCCATTTGGTCGGTCAGGAAACTGCCGTCGCTGGTTCGGATTGGGGCACCCTGTTCAGTGCCGATTCCCATGATTAGCAGCTCGTATTCCGTTTCTTGCAGGCGATTAGCGAGAAGCTGTTCCTCAGAAAAGCCATTTATTCCGTCAGTCATCAGAAGAATGCGGCCTCTGGTTGCTTCTACTTCATCCAGCAAGCCAATCGCTAGGTCGACCGCAGCAATGGGATTAGAGCCGAACAATGGCATAATATTCGGACTGAGGGAGGGCACCAGTGATTCGATCGTTACGACATCATCCGTCAGCGGAGTCACGGTATGCGCGTCGCCCGCGTAAACTACCAGAGCCGTCTGGCCTTCTTCTCGCAGAGCCAGAATATCTCTCAGCTTTCGTTTCGCCAGATCGAGACGAGTGGGTTGATGATCCGGAGCGAACATAGAGAGGGAAAGGTCAAAAACAATCACTAAAGCGTCTTCCCGCTTCTGAACAGGTTGTGGGAGCTGTTTCCACACAGGGCCCGCCATGGCGAGAATACTCAGTATCCAGGCGAAGCTCAGAAGCAAAAGAGGTGTTCTTTGCGCTGTGTTCTTGCTTCGGTCGAGCAGAAATGGAAGCAAAGACTTATCGATTGCTCTGTCCCAGGCTGTCACAACCGAATTAATCCGCCAAAGCGCCAAGATAAATACTGCGCTAGGAATCAAGCCCAAGAGCCAAAGAGGTCTGAGGAACTGGAAGTCCTCGATCAAATTGGGAGGAATGAGAATTTCCATCAAGCGCTGCTCCCGTTGGGACTTGGCGTCGCATCGTCGTCATCATGCACGCGTGCGCGGCCGGTGAGCGATAGCCAGGGAACCGAAAACAGTGTGAGTAAAAAACTGATGATCAGGGCGGCCCCAAGCGGCCAGTAAAATAGGACGCGGGTAGGTCTATAGGTTTGCTCATCTTGCTCAACAGTCTCGAGTCGGTCCAATTCTTCATAAATCCCCACCAGATCATTCACATCACGGGCCCGGAAATATCTCCCTCCGGTGGATTCAGCAATTTGGGTGAGTACGGCTTCGTCCAGTTCGGCGGAGGGGTTGATAGCCCTCGCTCCGAAGAAAGTACGCTGTACAACCTGATCTGCTCCGATTCCGATCGTGTAGATCTTGATGTTTTCCTGCTGTGCGAGCTGGCCCGCCTGCTCTGGAGACACTGCACCGGCGTTATTCACGCCATCTGTCAGCAGGACCAGAACACGGCTGTTTTCGGGCCGGTTTCTCAGGTGAAGAACGCCCAATCCGATAGCGTCCCCGATCGCGGTGGCCGATTCCTCAATGATGCCGATTTCAGCTTCATCCAGGAGCGTACCGACAGTTTCTCGATCAAAAGTCAGAGGGGCCTGTATGTAAGCGTGAGCCGCGAAGAGAATCAAGCCGAGTCTGTCGCCCTCACGGCGTTCAACAAAGTCCCCGACAACCGCCTTCACAACGTCAATCCGTGAAGCCTGGCGATTGCCGACTACCATGTCTTGCGCTTCCATCGAGCCTGAAATGTCCACAGACAGCATGAGATCTCGACCTGTCGAAGGCAATTGAACTGGGTCGCCAAGCCATTGCGGTCTGCTGGCGGCTATAACCGTAAGAAGCCAGATCAGCGTACAGCAAATCAGGCTCAGTAAGCGACCGCTGCTCAGACTTTCATTATCAGATTGTAATCGGGACAGAATGCTAAAAAATGGTACGTAAAGCGCAGCGTCCTGTCGCGGTGCCTGACTAAAAAGGTGGTAAACCAAATAAGGTAGCGGTAGAAGGACAAAGATCCATGGCCAGGTGAATTCGAGCATTATTGGTGAGACCCTTCTGTCAATTCCAGCCTTCCAAAAGGAGTTGTTTCCTTCTGATAGACACTATGTATCCAGCTGCGCGCCATTTGATTAAGTGCCTGACTGTCCACCTCGATCTGCTTTCTAAATCGACCATGGGACAGGGCAGCGGAGAGCTGGTCATCCAGCTGTGAGGAGTTACCTGCTCGACGGATAAAAGCTACCCAAGTTTCTCCTACTAAACTGCCTGGATTTGATTCAGGAAACTTAACCAGAGCGACGCGCCGGAGTACGGTATTCACATCATTCACATATTGAAGCAGTTTTTTCTGGTCGGCACTTTCGTCCAGTTTTTCCAGGCAGTTCTCGAGCTCAGCCAGAGCATTTTGACAAGCCTTGCGCTGCTCAGCTTTTTCGTAAAGCTTTCTGGTTGCAAAACTGCCGGCGATCAACAACAGTAGTGCAAGAATCCACCAGCCAAGGGCGGGCGGCCAAAAGCTGACTTCGGCGGGCAAATGGATGTCCGCCAGCTGAGCTAGTAATTCTTCGCTATCCATTCTCGAATTTGTTCAACTACTAGTTGATTTGTTCGCATTTTGATCAGACGAATTTGCAGTTTGTCGAGTTCGCTCTCGAGAAACTGCATCCGCTCTTGAAATTGATGTTTATAGCGCTGCCGGGCCTTCGAATTATGTGTATTCAAAGCGCCCTTGCGGCTGCCATCAGTTATGCTGTACACGCCGGGTACTGGAAGATTTTCTTCCAGCACGTCGTAAACGAGGCAGCAGATAACATTATTGTGTTGAGACAATTGGTTCATATACTGAAGCGCTTTGTCATCCAGAGTCATGAAGTCTGAGATGATGTAAAGCGTGCTCCCCGGTTTTGAGATTCGCTGTATTTGGCCCAGCGCAGCCGCAAGGCCAGGGCGAAACTCAGGGTCGGGTTGCGGATCTTCGTCGGAAGAGGTTACTCGCTGCAGCTCCTGATTGTACTGATAAACCTGATTAAGCAAATGTAAAGCAGAGCGTCTCGATCGCTTTGGTCGAACAAGGCTGGAACTCCTGTCTGAGTAGACCAGACCGCCAACCCGATCGCCATTATCAATTGCCAACCAACAGAAGACGGCAGCGGCCTGCGCTGAAATGACAGATTTGAAGGCTACCTGACTGCCAAAATACATGTTACGGCTTTGGTCTACGGCGATTATAACGGGTCTTTCTCGCTCTTCTCGAAAAACTTTGGTAAATGGTCGGCTCGTGCGAGCGGTTACCCGCCAGTCAATTAGACGAATGTCATCCCCAGCTTGGTAAGGGCGAAATTCTTCAAAATCGATACCCCTGCCGCGCATTTTTGAGAGATGCAAGCCGGATATGCCGGCGATAGAGCGATTATGAGCGAGATATTCGAGAGTCTTTGCCGCGTAGCGTTGAATGAGAAGCTGCTGCAGCGAGACGACGGCCCCTGTGCTCTGGTAGCGAGCATGCTGAGGGTCGATGGCTAGTCTAGCTGACATTGGAAGGAAACGAATTAATCAGGCGGACGGGACACGTTCTCTTATCATTTCGAGTACGTGGTCTGGAGTGATGCCACTGGCTTCGGCTTCAAAGCTAAGCAGAATTCGATGGCGTAGCACATCAAACAAAATCTCCTGGACATCATCAGGGCTGACAAAATCACGGCCCTGTATCCAGGAATGGGCCCTAGCGCAGCGGTCTAGTGAGATCGTGCCGCGAGGGCTGGCTCCATACTCTAGCCAGGCATTTAGATCGTCTCCATAAATCTCCGGTTGCCGGGTCGCCATGACAAGTTGGATGATGTATTCCTCCACCTCAGGCGCCATATGCATGGCCAGCACTTCCTGGCGGGCTAAGAATAAATCGGCTTGTGCCACTCGATTCGGCGCCTGACCTTCGATGTGAGCGGCCTCGTTCCTGACCAGATTCAGAATATCTCTTTCCGCTTCCACTGCAGGGTAGTCAATCTTGACTAGCATGAGGAACCGATCAAGCTGGGCTTCAGGCAGCGGGTAGGTGCCTTCCTGCTCTATGGGATTCTGGGTTGCCATCACCAGGAACAGATCCGGCAGCGTGAAGGAGTCGCGTCCCACTGACACCTGTCGCTCTGCCATTGCTTCGAGCAGGGCAGACTGGACTTTAGCAGGGGCTCTGTTGATCTCGTCAGCTAACACTAGGTTGTGAAAAATTGGGCCTTGCTGAAAACGGAAGGAGCCGTCTTCAGGTCTGAATATTTCGGTGCCTGTGATATCGCTGGGAAGCAGGTCGGGGGTGAACTGAATTCGGTGAAAATCCCCCTCAACAGACCGGGATAAGTCCTTGATGGCCTTGGTTTTTGCCAACCCAGGTGCTCCTTCAACCAACAGATGGCCATCAGCAAGCAAAGCAATCAAAAGTCGGTCAAGAAGCCTTTCCTGGCCAATGATCTGCTTTGAAAGCCAGTCTTTAAGCTTACCTATGTTTCCGTGTTGGCTCATTTATAGGGATTCCCAATTCTGCGAGGAACTCTAGAGGGGTCTCGCGATTGTAAACGTTTTGAAATGCATGTCTAGGCGAACATTGTAGCGGAGTGTAGCTTATTCATGGTGATAAGATTACATGGGTTTTCATCAGTTAGACTGCGATCTTCTCAATGCACTTCAAGTTTCGAAGGGATGCGCAGCCGCCTTGAGCTTGCCGAGTATTCTCGCTGGCAGAGGCAGGCAGGTTTTTGTCTTATACCGCGCAAACTACCCTATATCTGACACAACGAAACCACAGTATTCAGGTTACTTCATGAGAAATTTGACTTTTTATACCACTGCTGGCTGCCATTTGTGTGTGCTCGCTGCTGATCTGATTTCCCAGTTAGAGTCCAAATGGGATATTGCGATTGTCGAAATCGATATCGTGACTGACGAAAAACTTACAGACCGCTATGGCACGCGAATTCCCGTCGTTAGCAGAGACGACACTCAGCGGGAGTTGAGCTGGCCATTTACTTTGGAAGAATTGGAAAACTTTGCTGCACCTTAGTTCTGGCATGAAAAGCCAAGCGCGTCGTGCCGAATTTATCTAGCGTCGATGCTGGCTGCTGGGCTCAGGTCGCCGTAGCATCTTCAGAAGGTTTCTGAAGCTTGGCATCGAGCTGAAACAAACTGCGGGCATTGTTAGATGTAGTCAGGCCTAGCCAGGCAGCCTCCTCATTTCTGCATGCTGCGAGGACGCTCAGGACTTCCGTGAGGTGCTTGGGTTCATTTCGTCTTGATTTTGGTTTCGGGCGCAGTGTTCTGGGTAGCAAGTAGGGTGCATCCGTTTCAATCAATAAGCGGTCGTGAGGAATATAATTCACGATGTTCTGAAGCGCATGTCCGCGTCGCTCGTCGCATACCCAGCCCGTTATGCCAATGTACATACCAAGATCGAGGTAATCTCTTAATGCTTGATGTGAGTCAGTGAAGCAATGTACTACACCACCGGGAATGTACTCGCGATAGGCGCATAGCATGCTGTAAAAATCAGTGTGTGCTTCCCGCTGATGCAAGAACAGCGGTTTTCGTACGGTGCACGCCAGCTCTAGGTGTGTTTCAAAAATTTGGCGCTGTTTTTCTGGCTGTGAATAATTTCGATCAAAATCCAGACCAGTTTCACCAATCGCTACAACTTCCGGGTTTGCCAGCAAGGTCTCTAGGCGAGCAAAGTCTGCAGTTGTGACATCCTCAGATACATGTGGATGAAACCCCGCGGTGCTGCTAAAAAGAGTCGGCCGCTGCTGTGCCAGTTTTGACGCTGCTGCACTAGACTGAAAATCGGTTCCTGTCAGAATGATGTGAGAAAGCCCTGCGGTAAAAGCTTCGGTAACAACGTCTTCAAAATCATTCTTAAAAGCGCTATGTGTCAGATTGGCGCCAATATCGATCAGGTCAGATATTTGATTGTTCATTAATCAGTGGTCCATACGGCCGGATTGTCTTGCTGAAAGCGGCAGAGCTCTTATGGCTATTCATCGATTATTGCCTGATAATATTGCGCTCTCTGCTGAAGGGGTCAACCAATGAAAGTAAACTTAACCAAAAAGCCTTTGAAATGGGCGGAATTGGGTTTTCATTATGTTAAGACCGACTTCCGTTATTCGGCGGTTTTTCAAGATGGAAATTGGTTGCCGGGTAGCCTGATCAACGAAGAAGATATTCTCATTCATGAAGGTGCGCCTTCTTTGCATTATGCACAGCAGTGCTTTGAGGGGATGAAAGCGCAAACCACACAGGACGGCCGCGTGGTGCTTTTTCGCCCGGCCTTGAACTGTGAGCGTATGAATCGAACAGCCTCTCGGCTGCTGATGCCAGAGGTACCGCAGGCGCTTTTTATTGCCGCAGTGGAAGAAGCTGTGCGGGCAAATTATGCTTGGATTCCACCGTATGGATCCGGAGCGTCTCTTTACATCAGGCCGATGCTGATCGGCGTGGGCAAAAATCTTGGCCTCAAGCCCGCTCAATCTTTCGAATTCCGCGTATTTGTTTCGCCGGTGGGTCCTTACTATAAATCGGCGGGGTTGGCCGCGATCAGTTTGGCAGTTTCAGATTTCGACAGGGCAGCACCTCAAGGAACCGGAAGCTACAAAGCAGGCGCAAATTATGCGGGTGGACTTCTTGCGAGCCTGAAAGCACAGGAACTTGGTGCTAGTGAGGCCTTGTATCTCGATTCAGCTTCACATCGGTTTATTGACGAGGCAGGTTCGGCCAATATAATAGTCGCCCTGAAAAGTGGTGACTTAGTAACTCCTTCCTCCCACGCAATCTTACCGAGCATTACACGGCGCTCTGTCATGAAAATTGCGAGCGAACAGTTTGGCATCACAACAGATGAAAGAGCGATAGACCTGCGGGATGAATTCGACTCGTTTGCCGAAATGAGTGCGTGTGGGACAGCGGCCGTTCTTTCTCCGGTCGGTCGTGTCTATTTCGATTCAAAGTGGCATATCGTAAATGGTGATGGGCACACGGTTGGGCCTGTTATGCAAAAGCTTTATGACTCGCTGGTCCAGCTGCAAAGAGGTGAAATTGAGGACCAATTTGGATGGCTGCAAGAAGTTGAGATTTAATTCTTAACGTGGGAGGCAAAGCTGACGACCACTTGCAAGAGCCACTTAGCCTCGCTCACTAATAGCGCAAGCACAAGATAATGTCCTATGCCTGATTGGCTCGTAATGGAAGATTCGCGAGATGGTCGGGCAAACAAGCCCGCTAGTAGGACTGGCGCAAAGCGTTTGTAACCCTCTGAGCTAATAACCATATTTATGGCCATCGCTGCCTGTGCGATGGTCGGCGATCTAGAACACAAGACTTGACCGATTCGAATCTTCCCCTTATATATGTGCGCACTTTAGACGAGTTGCTTCGAGTCCTAACGCTCAAACATTCTTTATTTAACCTTCGTTGAACCTCCGAAATGGCTAAATCCCTTGTAATCGTTGAATCTCCTGCCAAAGCCAAGACGATCAACAAATATCTTGGCCCTGATTTCGTAGTTAAATCGAGCGTTGGCCACATACGTGATTTGCCGACGAGTGGCAGCGGAAAAGAAGTTGATCCTAAGGCTCGGGCAGCTGCGGCTGCAAAAACGCGGAAAATGGCGCCCGAGGAAAAAATAGCCTACAAGAAGAAAAAAGCGAAACAGCAGCTTGTCGGCAGAATGGGAATCGACCCTGAAAAGGACTGGAAGGCTAACTATCAGATTCTTCCCGGCAAAGAAAAGGTAGTATCGGATCTCAAGAAAGTTGCTAAAAACGCGGATCACATCTATCTGGCGACTGACCTTGATAGGGAAGGCGAGGCAATAGCTTGGCATTTAAAGGAAGCAATCGGTGGTGATCCGGAACGCTATAAACGGGTAGTTTTTAACGAGATTACCAAACGCGCTATTACCGAGGCATTTGAGGAGCCGGGCGAGCTTGATATGCGTTACGTTGAGGCTCAGCAGGCGAGACGTTTTCTCGATAGGGTGGT
>PBTW01000076.1 GCA_002729315.1 Gammaproteobacteria bacterium | reverse complement strand
TCATGCTTACTGTGGCAGCGAGCTACCAGATGCAACTTTTGCTGCCTTTGACTACAACCGAAGCTGCACCATTGGGTTTAGACACTCCCTTTTTCTCCATATTAATCTGGTTATTGCTAGTACTTTTTACCCTGACCTTTAGCTGGGTAGCGATCACGGCTATGGCTGCGATAGCAGGATTAGTCAGTGGCAAAGATCAAATTGTGGCTGACCCGGATGCGCCACTGCTGAGTAAATCGGTTCTGCTGATGCCGATCTACAACGAAGACCCGATCAACGTATGTGCTTTGCTAGCGGCAATGGCTGAAGATCTTGACCGACTTGGCCAGGCCCAACATTTTGAAATTTTTGTCGTGTCAGACTCCGATAAACCAGAGATCTGGTCTGCAGAAATAGCGGCAGTCGGCAGACTTAGAGAAGAGTTATCCGGAATCATGCCAGTATGGTACAGGCGGCGTGCGAGCAATAAGGCACGCAAAGCTGGGAATATTCGTGATTTTATCAAGCGTTGGGGCAATCGATACGAGTTCCTTGTGATGCTTGATGCGGATAGTCTAATTGTTGGAGGAACGCTGACCACCCTAGTTAGGGAGATGGAAGCGAACGAGGACCTTGGTATCCTGCAGACCTTGCCGAGGCTGGTTGGGGGCGAAACTTTGTACGCTAGGCTTCAACAATTTGCCAACGCACACTACGGTCCAGTTTTTGCTCGAGGTCTGAGCGCTTGGCAGGGAGACGACGGCAACTACTGGGGGCACAACGCCATAATACGTTTGCGTGCTTTTGCTGATTCTGCTGGGTTGCCGGTACTGAGAGGTCGACGCCCTTTCGGCGGTGAGATACTTTCCCATGACTTCGTCGAGGCAGCCTTCGTGCGCAGAGCTGGCTGGAGCGTACGCATGCTTACGAATCTACCAGGGAGCTGGGAAGAAAGCCCACCGACCCTCCTTGACTCTGCGATACGCGATCGTCGCTGGGCCCAAGGCAATGTTCAGCACCTGAGCGTGTTACAAGCAAAAGGTCTGTGTTGGCCAAGCAGAGCACACATGATAATGGGTGTTATGAACTATGTGATTTCGCCTCTATGGCTAATGTCAGTATTGGTGGGCTTGATTCTTTACTTACGAATCGATTTACAGCTCGTGGCTGGAGGCCTGAGTCTAGCTGGCACTTCATTAAGTGCCGTTCAAATATTCGATTCTCCACGAATGATTGGTCTCTTTGTGCTCACAATCAGTTTGCTATTACTGCCTAAGTTCTTAGGACTGATAATGGCGTTAGGTGAGCCGCAGTCAATACAGAGAAGAACTAGACTTATCATTGGCGCTGTAATTGAACAAATGTGCTCTATTCTACAAGCACCTATCGTCATGTCTCTACACAGCAGGCATCTTTGGGAGATTCTTTGCGGCAAGGACTCCGGTTGGTCTGCACAGCGACGTTGCGGCAGCTCTTTTCCTCTTGCTGTTCTGCTAGTGCGTCATGGCAGCCAGACGATAATTGGGCTGGCGATAACGGCTTATTTGGTATGGCTCTCATCAGCTTTAATATACTGGGTTTTGCCACTGACGCTTGGGCTCATATTTTCTGTCCCTTTATCGGCCTTGGGCGGTAGTCGTCAGTTGGGGCGAAAGCTTGCCAAGATGAGGCTTCTGCTTACACCAGAGGAACAAGAATCTCCAGTTATCATACGGCGGCACCAACAGCTTACAGAGTTGTTTAAACTTTAATAAAGACAAAAACACCCACTGACCACGCACAGGGCAGGGGGCTTCGGTAGGCACGTTGGTGACGCGAAGCCTGCTGATAGCAGGTGAAGCTCAGCTAACGACGGGTGCAGATGGCGAGCGTCGGGCGTTCTTGCGGGCTTATGACAAGGCAACCGGCCTTAAGGTCGGTGCTCTGAAACTGCCCGAGCCGCAAACCGGACCGCCAATGACTTATTCGATGGATGAAGTGCAGTATCTGGTCGTTGCAGTCAGTGGTAGCGGGTATTCTAGAGCCTTGCTGGCGTTTAGTTTGGATTCGCCTCAGTGAAAAACTGCGTCGCGAGGTGCCAACGCAGAATAAGTAAATTTACTTTGAATTCCACTGTCTGTGTCTTGGTGGCAATAAAAGCGTGACCACTAGAAATTTTAGCTCACACTGATAACGGGCTTTTACGCCAATAAACCTACTAAACTGATATCAAATTCATCACAGATTTGATTTTGGGAACTGGAACATCGATGAATGACTGGTATTCCGATAACATGCCTTTAATTTTAGTTAAATTTGTATGCTACTGAGTGCGAAGAGGGCTGTACGAGTTACGTAATAGCAAATCTTTGGCATAGGCTGCGATTTCTTAAAACATTCTTGAATCGTAGACTTCGTGGTGTTGCATAATCTCGATCAGGTTTATCAGTGAATGAGAAAGATCCTACTATTTGCTCTTGTGGCCGCTGCCAGCATTGAGTCAAATGCTCAGTCTAATCGGTTCGAGGCAGGAATAGCTGCCATGAATCGAGGTAGATTTGCTGTGGCATACAGATCTTGGCTTCCCCTAGCTGAGGCGGGTATGCCAGAGGCACAGCTCAATTTAGGCTTGCTTTATCAGAATGGTCAGGGAGTAGATACTGATTTAGAAAAGGCTTTGCATTGGTTCGAAGAAGCAGCGTCTTCAGGCTTGGGGGAGGCGCACTTTAATCTAGGTATGTTGTATTTTGAGGGATCGGGTGTAGATCAAGACTACACGATTTCGATGCGCGAATTCCAGTCTGCTTCGACGCAAGGGCTAGCCAGAGGGTCGTTAATGATGGGAAAGATGCTCTACGAGGGATTGGGTGTTGAGCAAGATAAGTTTGTTGCGACAGAGCTGTTTTTAGATGCAGCAAAATCGGGACTCGCGGAGGCTCAATTCGCCTACGCAGTCGCCGCCCAGACCGGAGACGGAGTCAAAGCTCCAGACAGATTATTTTTTTTACCCAAAGAGACGGATCTCGGTGATCCGTTTGTGGCCTATGTTTGGGGCACTCTAGCTTTCCTAAACGGATTTAGAACTGAAGAATCGACTCAACTGATTAGGGTCGCGAAGATCATGGCGGGTGAAAGGATTAATGAGGTTGAATCAATAATATACCGCTGCATTGATAGCGAGTATGAGGAATGTCCAACTATATAAAGCCTTTTGGTAAGACGATTTCAATCCTTCGATTAGCAGATCGGCCTCCATCGGTATCATTTGGCGCGATCGGCTTCGCTTCACCAAAACCAACTATATATATCTCCCCGCCATTTCTGTACCTTTGTTCTAAGAGGTAATCCGCAACAGACGCTGCCCTGGCAGACGAAAGGTCCCAGTTATTTCTGAATGTGCCCCCGAAAGATAAGGGAACGTTGTCGGTATGACCCTCAATTCGGGCGATCCGTCTGATGGGAATGAGCGCGTCTCCGATCCTATCCAGAAGCGGGATAAAGTTAGATTGTAGAGTGGCGGAACCGCTTCGGAAGCCTCTGCTGCTTGGTAGTGTTAGGATCACATCAGTGCCTTCGCGCTTCACTTCAATTTGGCCCGCCTCGATATCCTCACTCAGCGCGATCAATAGATTCTCGAAAACCTTCGTCGTATCGTCGGCTTCGGAATTTTGCTTGGTACGATCAGCTGCAGGCGAGCCTCCAAGGACTTCGATAGTCGCTCCGGTCTCGACCTGAGCGGTAGTTATCTGCAGGTATAGCTCTAGCAGACTTGCGTTTACTTCACCAGGCAATTTAGCCTCGTTTTCTGTTTCGCCTTCGCCAAACCCCTCCAAAATTTCTACCGTGATCTTTGAGTCTTTTTCTCTGACTTCCAGTAATCCTCTAGCAATCTCTTTTGATAATCTCTGTTTTACCGCTTCCAAAGCGTTCGTTTTAGTTGGACCTGTGCCTACGTCAGTTTTTAGTTCATCTAATGGCTGTTTATTTTCTGTTCTTTGCTCTTCGATAATATCGAATACTGTAGGATCGACTGGAGCTGAGCTGAATTGCTGCAATACTAAGTTTTCTGCGGTTGCCTGTTCGTAAGCTTTGACTAGTTCTTGAACACCAGTTTCGAACAATTCATCACTGTTTTCTTCATAAGCGTCAGGACTAACAAACACCTGGGACAAAAGTAGCACGAAGAAAGCCATCAGCAGGGTCGCCATGTCTGAGAAGGTAGCGAGATAGAGAGGAGCGACTTCTGGGCATTCCTCGCATTCCTGCTGCCTTTCGTTTGCCGCCAGTTTTAGTTCTTTAGCCATGACATTCGCCGCTTTCGCTTCATCAGTCAAAATCCGACATTTTTATTTCAATGCGTCTGTTCTGTGATCGACCCTGGCTCGTCTCATTACTCGCTATTGGAACTGTATCCGCGAACCCCAAGATTTCATACTCGATACCTTCCAACCCCGGCTCTGTTACTAAGGCGCTCGCTACGGATGATGCCCGCGCAGCTGATAAGTCCCAATTAGACTGAAAGCTTTCTCGAAAAGATATTGGCACGTTGTCTGTGTGCCCCTCGATGGATATTGAGTCAGTTAGTCCAGCGATCGACTGTGCGATCTCTGACAGTAGAACAAGAAAGTTTGGCCTCAGCTCAGCACTGCCAGATGCAAAGGAATCATCACTGTCAACCCTGATTAAGAGTGCATTGTCACGCATTTCGACCTCAAGTAATTGATTGTCGATTTCCGTTTCCAGATTTTCTCTGAGAACTTGTAGTTTGTTCAACAAATCGCCGGTTCTATTGACATTAGACTCAATAAAACTATTGTTTGTCGCAACAACTTTAATGTCGCGGGTTATCTCAGATTGGATTTGTGTAACTTTTGCGCTTGCATTTATTAACTGCTGGCTGACAACACCGGATCTCTCATCGGATTGATTGGATCCATCTCCCAATGACCCAGAGATTTCAGGCACCTCAACAACCAATTGGTCTCCGTCAATTTTTACCTCAACCTCGCCTCTCGTAATTTCACTTTCGAGCACAGCTTGCAGGATCAGGAACTCGCGCTCGATATCGAATTGCTCCTCAAACGTCTCAGTGTTGCGGATAATCAATTGACCATCGGTCTCCATGCGTTGTCTGATATCGAGATTGATTTTGCGAGCGGCCTCATTGGGAGAAAAATCATCAACCATCATTGACCGAGCAGTTGGTATCGTGAAATCTAAATTGATCGATTGGGTACCAAAAGCGGCTCTTATTTGACCGGTAATTTTCTGCCAGGTCATCAGGTCAATTTCCGTCATCGACAATAGGAGCACAAAAAAAGCCATCAGCAAAATTGCCATATCCGAAAACGTCGCCATGTAAGCTGGGGCGCCTACGGGACAAGGTTCACAATCTACTTTTTTTTGCTTTTCAGGATGGGATAGATCAGCCTTGAAAGAGTCATCAGGCATAAGAGTTGTTAATTCCTCGTATACGCCTACTTATTGGCGTTGATTGCAAGTTGTTTTACCTGCGAAGGAGGTATGTATGAAGCTAGCAAATCCGCTAAAAGTCTTGGATTTCCTCCAGTTTGAATGAACGACACCCCTTCCATGATTATATCTCGATTCAACTGTTCTACTTCGCTTTGGACTTTCATTTTGTTTGCCATAGGTAAGCAAAAGCCGTTGGCAAGAATCGCTCCGTAAAGTGTTGTCAGCAAGGCTAGCGCCATCCCCTCAACAAGTGCCTCCTGACTGCTCATGTTTCTCAGCACTGCAACTAGACCAAAAAGGGTGCCGACCATTCCCATTGCTGGCGCTACTTCACCCATGTATGACCACACCATAGCGCCATGTTTTTCGCGTTTTGTCTGCGCATCTGACTCGGCGTCTAATGTTTTCGCGATTACATCAGGCTTCGCACCATCAACTAAGAGCTGTACGGCCTTTGCCAAGTACGAATGCTTTATGACTTGGGATTCTAATGCGATTAGACCGTTCTTTCGGGCAATGTCTGCAAAGTCGACTAATTGGTCGATCAGTTTGGTCGGCTTCATCGGATTCGCGAAGACTCTTGGGAGCAGTGACATTCCTGCTTTAAAGTCGCTAGTAGAGGACTTCAGAAGTACGGCCCCAAAGGTTCCGACAAAAACCACCATAATTCCAGATAACTGAAGATAGTCTTTTATTGTCACGCCCGGCGAAGTTATCAAAGCGATATACAAAGCTGCTATGACTATGCCCACGCCTAGAACACTTAAGACGTTCATTTCTGTGACTCCCTATTCAATTCTCGACTTCCTCATACCAAATAGTTGCTTGGCGTGTTTTCCGGGTGTCAGATAGTTGACCATCCAGCGTTTCCCATAGGTTAGATGCAAGAAATGCACCAATATACGGCAACGATAATGTCCGAATCATGGGGGTTAGGGGTGACATTGATATGACGGAGCACATGCAAAGTGCACCATTTTTGTGCACAACAAGTAGTGGTGCTTCCACAAATGAGTCGCCTTGTCTTGAGGTGTTGGTTGCGTAATATTGATGACTGAAGCAGAGCTCCCTCTGAGCAATTGACCTTGGGGGTCAGAAGAACATACGGATAGATATAAGCTGAAACGTTGGTGGTGCAATGTCGGATTATGCAGAGCCTATGATCTGAAACAGCATACATATCGAATTTGTCAGAGCCAGATCTTAGGCATGGAAATCTTCAGGGCACGAAACAAACTAGTAGGAATAGATAGATACGCCTTCCGCCACGAGCTTATATGCTGAATTAGCGATATCGGTGTTAATCACTTCACTGGTCAGCAAGCCATGCACGACATGGGCGTCGTAAAAATTGGCAAGCGTAAGACCACGCTCATAGCTTACATGGATAATTTGATTTGGCGGTGGCGGCGGGAGATGAATGCAGGCTCCGAAAAAGGGCACTAGGAAAAATTCTGTTATCTTGCGTTCTTCATTGTAGGCCGTGGGAACGATAAAACCCGGTATCATGATTCTTTTGTTAACTAGCTCAGGGTTAACATTATAAGATTGCAGCGCATCGTTATAGGCTGTGGCTTCTGGGTTGTTATCGAGTTGTTCCTGCCAGCCGTAGAGATCGTGAGACATCTCTGGGGGGTTCAGGATGGCTTCCAAATCTGACTGACTGAGTAGGTCAGTCCATTCCACTGACAGCACTGGTTCCTGACTGTAGGCTCCGCGCGATAGAAAGACCAGCAGCAACAGTATCAATGTTTGTTGTGTCGGATTCATTTGGATTTGTCCTCTATGGTGGGATAAGCTCCGAGCTTGCAATATCGTAACATCTTACTGAATAAGTATGTCGATAATAAGTATAGAAAACATACGCTACACTTGGCCCAGATCGGACTCTCCGGCACTGGATATCTCAGGACTCTGGGTAGAGCAGGGAGAGACTGTATTCCTGCGCGGTGCATCCGGAAGTGGTAAGTCTACTCTGCTCGGTCTCCTAGCTGGCACATTAACCGTACAATCGGGCACTCTTAAGATCCTAGATACCGAACTAATCTCTCTAAGTCCGCGCGAACGAGACAGTTTCCGTGCCAATAATATCGGTATCGTCTTTCAGCAGTTCAATCTAATTCCCTTTCTAACAGTGGAGGGCAATCTGCGGCTGGCGGGGCGTTTTTCCGGGGAGCCTCGGCGAGACTTTAGAAGCAAGTCGGAAGACCTTCTGAAGGCGCTCAATCTAGATCTAGGATTGCTGCAGCGGCGTGCTGATACCCTCAGTGTCGGCCAGCAACAGCGAGTAGCAATTGCGCGCGCTTTGATTAACGACCCAGAGCTTTTGCTGGCAGACGAACCTACCTCAGCATTGGATGCTGATACACGCGATACATTTATGAGTTTATTGATGTCAGTAAGGGATGCCAGCGATTGCACAATGATTTTTGCGAGTCATGATCGCTCCCTCATGAAATATTTCGATACCGAAATTGAGCTATCTGAGTTCAATAGAGCACAAGAAGGAAAGGCAAGCCGTGTTTGAGGTTGCTTTGAGCAGTTTGTGGAGCAGACGGGGTAGCGTCCTGTTGACTGTTGCCTCTCTCAGCATCAGCATGGTCATCGTAATCGGAGTTGAGCACATTAGGGCACAGGCTGAAAGTAGCTTCGTTCGCACAATATCTAATGTCGATTTATTGGTCGGTGCGCGTACAAGCCAGATCAATCTCCTGCTCTATTCTGTATTTAGAATCGGAAACGCCACAAACAACATCAGATGGGAAAGTTACGAAGACATCGCCACTCGCTCAGAAGTGAGCTGGAGCATTCCGCTCTCCCTTGGAGATTCTCATCAAGGCTATCGCGTCTTAGGCACCAATTTGCAGTACTTCGAACATTTTCGCTATGGCGACTCACAGGAGTTGCAGTTCTCTGAAGGGGAGCCTTTTTCTGATGTGCTTCATGCCGTGCTGGGTAGTGAAGTAGCGAATTCACTTGGTTACGAGCTGGGGAGAGAGCTAATACTTTCTCATGGCATAGGCAACACGAGCTTCGTCAATCATGAAAACCTACCGTTCACCGTGTCAGGTATTTTGGCGCCCACCGGCACGCCCGTGGACAGGACGATCCACGTAAGCCTTCAGGGAATAGAAGCGATTCATCTTGGTTGGCAAAATGGCGCACAGGTCGCCGCCTTGGGTCTTGAGCCGGGAGACCAGCGCCTAGAAGACCTGCAGCCCACCCAGATAACCGCTATGCTTCTCGGCTTGGAAACACCGATGGCGGTTTTTGGTTTGCAGCGTGCTATCAATAATTATCCCCGAGAACCGCTCACCGCTATTTTGCCTGCAGTCGCGCTGGGCGAGCTATGGCAGATCATTGGAACCTTGGAGGGCCTGCTGAGTATTATCTCCATTCTGGTACTAACTGCTTCGCTACTGGGCTTGAGTACCATGCTGCTATCTTCCTTGCGTGAAAGAAGCCGCGAGCTAGCACTATATCGTGCGATCGGTGCCCGACCTTCGTTCATACTGTTGATTATTGAACTTGAAGCTTTGAGTCTGACCGTAATATCGGTGTTCATGAGCTATCTGTTAGTCGTTGCAGGTCTCGCACTAACTCAGTCTTGGTTGAGTGAAAATTTTGCCCTTGTGATCGAGGTCTGGCCTACTGCATCAAGCATCTGGCTCTACATAGGAGGAGCTATAGCCGCCTCAGCAGCACTGTCGCTTATTCCAGCAAGCATTGCGTATAGCCGGTCCTTAGGTCATGTCCTACGGTCCGCGTAATTTAGCTTTGGTATCTGTTTGCCCTGCAGAATTGCTAAAACTGTGCTGCGAAAAGTGATCTTACATACAGCATAAAAACGGCCGCACCTCATTTACGCTGCGAATTTCCTCGCTTTAGAAATTATTGGGGTTGATTGGAACTAATGGCTACAGCGAAGGGTCAGGGCTGGGAAGAGTAAGAGGCGGTCAGAAGTCATCTGTCAGGACAGGAGTGCTCACGCCCGAAATGCCAACTAGAGTGAGTATGTTGATCAAAACCGCCTGTGGACCCAAATACGAATTCACCGGTTTAAACCATTCGGCCGGTGAGTGTGCGCCGCCACCATCACCACCGCCTGAAATTGTAATCGCCGGAATACCGAGCGCCATAGGTACATTGGAGTCGGTGCTGGAGATCGTTATCCCGCCGATTTCGACGCCGAGCTTCGCGTAGGCTCCGGCCGCAACCTGCACAATGGGGCTTTCGACGGAAGTGCTACCCACTGGCCTGTCGCCGATAAGCTTAAATTTAACGCTTATGGCGTCGCTGCCCCAACGCGAATTCTCTTCCAAGACAGCGGTGAGGGCAGCTTGCTTTGCTTGACGCTCGAAAATGGCTAGTGATTCACTGTTATTGGAGCGCATATCAATTGCGAATGTCGCGTCTGCTGCGATTGAATTCACCGAGGTACCTCCGGTCACTGTCCCCACGGTGAATGTTGTCCTTGGAAATCGTGGCGTCTGCAATTCTGCTATGTATGCGATAGCCCTGCCCATGGCATGGATCGCGGAAGGCAGACCGAAGGCTCCGAAGGAGTGCCCACCGGGGCCCGAGAAAATAAATTCGAAGCGGCGGCTGCCCGTACCACCGGCGGTGATACGGCTGAGGCGCACGCCATCAACTGAGATAAATCCATCTACGCCTTCAAGATTACGAAACAGGGCTTTGACCCCTCGCAGGTCGCCGCGGCCTTCTTCGCCAACGTTGCCGCTAAAAATAATGTTACCAACCGTCTCGATTTCGAATTGGTTCATTACATCGATTACGGATAGCAATACAGCGAGGCCACGGGTGTCATCGCCGATTCCGGGCGCATAGTAGCGGCCTTCACGCAGCTTGACAGTGGTGTCCACTGATTCCGGGAATACCGTGTCTAGATGAGCGGCAAGCAATAGGGTCGGGCCTTTCCCAGTTCCCCGTCGATAGCCCACCACATTTCCCTCACTATCGATGTATGCATCAGAAAGCCCGATATCCAAGAATCGTTTCAGATAATCATTAGCGCGGCGCTTTTCCTGGAAAGGTGGGGCTCCAATTTCCGTAATTGCCAACTGTTCCTCTACCGTTAAAGATTCGCGTTCCTGAATGCGTTGCATAGCAGCCTGTACAATGGGATCTGCCAACACAGCCTGCAGTTGCTCAGAGATGGGCTGATCCACTGGAACGAGAGGTTTAAGTTCTTGTGCCGAGGTTGAAGAAATAGGTTGCAGGAAAAAGATTAGGGCGATTGTTAAGATTTTCATAGTTGAGAAAAAAGCTCAAAACTCTCAGAGAAAACAGTTCGTTAAAAGGGTTGCTTCGCTAGATACCGTGGGCGAGCCGCTCCAATGGTTGGTACGCGTACAAGTAAATCGACATTTAGCCTAGGCCTCATTTTGAATCTCTTGGGCGATGCGCTGTACGTCGTCTAATACGCGTAGCAAGTTCCCAGACCACATCAACTCTGTCTCTTCTTGTGTGTATCCGCGGCGCACAAGTTCCGGTCTGGAGTGATCGCACGCTGATGAACGGCCCGCGCGATGCTGGTAATTTCTTCCTCGTGGTGCGGTGTTGGGATCGTGGATGGTTCACTGTAGCTTTGTTTTAGCGCTCATCCAAGAGAGAGCATTGCTGCCCGTTTGGCCTAACTTAGCTACCAACTATGCCAAATCTCTGGCTCTCGCGAGTGTAGAGACCTTAGTTTTCGAACCAGGGTCGAGGCACGACATGATCGGGGTCAGCATCTCTCCGTCGGACCATTTTTTGGGGCCTGCCGGCCTGATTGTCAGTGCCATATAGGTTTCCTTCCTCGTCGGCTGACAGGGAATGCATCTCGATCCACATATGTGGCCCTTCTGTTGGCAGGTTCCATACATAGTCCTGGGTGCCATCAAGGTTGTATTTAACGATCTTCGGCGGGCGAATATCTGTTACCCATGCGGCGTCTTCGCCGAGTGTGATGTCCAATGGCAGGTCGAGGCCAGCCCAGGTTGTTTCGTATTCGTAGTTTGGATAATCGGCTGAATCCAGTGCCGCAGTCTGGCGGAAGACTTTTACATCTCGCTTGTCGCGATCGAGGGCGTAGACTTTTTGCTCTGGCCCCATAGCGAGCGAGTGAACTGAAGCGAATTGATGGTAGGCATCACCACCTTCGCCGAATTCAGAATGGTAGGAACCGTCGGCATTACGCACGACTATGCGATTGTTGCCGCCAAGTCCGTCGCCGACAAGGAACATCCCGTTGGGGAGGAAGGCGACATCTTGCGGCAGGCGATAATGAGTTTCATCTTTACCCGGTATGCCTTTCTCTCCTAGGGTCATCTCCAGACGTCCTCCATCGTTAGAGAATACGTATATAATGTGATTAGTTTCGTCCACCAGCCATAATCGGTTTTGCGGGTCGTAGGGGCTCATTCGAAGCCGGTGGGGACCAGGCCCATTGGTTCCCTTGAACAAATGGTCCCATTGATTCCATATTTCAAGCACCTCACCATCACTGTTAGCAACATATATAACATTTTGCCAAACTCGGCCGCGTCCCTGGAGGACATTCCAGCCCAGCGAAGCGGGAAAGCCTGCATAGCTTTGCGGCACCGGATTGGGCAGACGCGTTTCACCACGCTGCAGGAAGAATATGCGCCCCTTGTTTTGCACATAAACTCCTGAAGTTCCGCCGAAGGTCATTCCTCTTTCTGCGAAGGTCTGCATCCAGCTATCAGTGACATAGTCATATGGGCTTGGGCCAATGATGTCAGAATTCTGGCCATATGCTGAGAGATTGATTGTCGCGGCGAAGATGCTAAGTCCCAGCCTGTTCACAAGCGATTTCATGGTTCTTTCCTTATCTTGTACATCTACTTTGGGTCCGCTGAATAAACGTGCCTCGTATTTAAGCAAAGTACCATTTTGCTGAAATTAACTAAAGTTGTTTGATGCAAATGCATTTGGCACGGAGCGGTCCGTCAGGCTGGCCATGACGCCCGAAGGCTTAGGATACAAGTTGCTGAAAAAAATAGAATTTACGTGGTTTGCAGTGATACGGGCAGGACGCTCTTGGTGTTAAATTTGGAATATTCAGCAATATTCACGGCCTAGATGGGTTATACTGTATCACATTACTAGTCCACCGCTATTGTGGGGGGAGAGCAATTTATGTTTGCCAAGCTGCTTAAACAGTCATTTATCGTTTTAATTGGAACAAGTGTATTCAGCGGTACGGTTCTCAGTCAGGATTATAAACTCGAGTTTACGCCTGAGAATCCCGAGGAAGTCGTGGCGTTGAAATGGGAAGACCTGATGAGCCAAGCTGATCTGGCTGCGATTCTAGATGCACCTCCCGTTTCCCACGATGGTTATGGTTGGGACGATAAATTTAGTGCGGACAGTCCAGTAGAAAATGCCTTCCAAAGAGCACTGCAGTCATTCGATGTGAACCCGGAATTTGTGGGAAAACGCGTTGTTCTGCCTGGGTTTGTAGTACCAACCGCTTACAATGACGAGCGTAAAGTGACTGAGTTTTTCTTAGTGCCTTTCTTCGGTGCTTGCATTCATGTTCCCCCGCCTCCGCCAAACCAGATTATTCATGTCACCTACGAGCAAGGATTACAGTTGGATAGCATGTACGACGCGTACTATATCTTGGGAGAGCTTTCTAGCCAGGTTGTGCGACACGACTTGGCAGACTCGGCCTACAGTTTGAACGCAGAGCATGTGGAGATCTACACTTACTAGGACTCAAATTCAAGTGAATTTGATTTTTGCCAACTTTTGCTCTGACAAAGCGTAAACCGATCGGCGGTCGCGTTCACGTTAGAGATTATCTTTTAGCCTTTGGCTACAAGGGTTTATGGCGATCTTCGCACGGCTGGGTATGTCCGGGATGCATTCATCTCAGGTTGGTGCAATCGAGGTAGAAATCGTGGGGTTCTTGTAAATATTCAAGCTTTGAGCTCGGCGAAGTCAACCCTGCAAAACATAGTGGCCGGCGTAAGGTCATCAAAACTCGAAGCAGGCGCTGATCGCAAACTTTAATTTCGAAATTATATTTACGGCTTCAATCACTTCGACTTTGCCTGTGCAGATCGATCGATTGCCTTACTGCGTTAGCAGAGCCCCTAGCCTGATCGACGGCCTCCTTTACATTTTTCATATTGTTGTGCTTTGGCTTGACAATCATGGACGCCGAAGAAAACACCTTTTTTCTGCAAACTAGATTACTCAAAGTCTAGCACGGGGTCATCTCTGTTGAGTCGTGCGTAACCTTGCTTCTGATCAGCGATCCATTGCACAGTCAATGTCTCAATTCCACTATAGTGATCGAAAGCAAGTATCTTCAGTTGCCTTCTAGGTGCTGTGTCACAATCATATAGATACCTTACTCGAAAGTTGCTGTGTGCTTCAGCATCATGCTCACTGCTTTCGTGTTGGTGATCATGCTCACTGCTTTCGTGTTCGTGATCATGCTCACTGCTTTCGTGCTCTTCATACACAGGGGCTTCGAATTCCTCGGTCGACAGCTGGCAGGCTGTCGGAATACCCTCAATAAGCCATCCGCCGTGCCGGAGTTGATTAATGGTATCGTCCATAGCGGCTGACTCTTCATCAGTGATGGGGGGGCGCTCGAATCCGAGTAGATTGATGGCAGGGCTGACGAATTCGACTTGTAGCTGCTGTCCCATCAGAACTATGTTGAGTTCGGCATTACCATGGACATGGCTATCCGCGCTCTGCGCTAAAGTACTTGAGCTCCCTGCGGTCAAAATCAGCAAAAAAGCACAGATGAGGTTGTTTATGGAAGAGCTCATAACTGAATGTCTCCTACAGTATTGTCTTTAGGTAAATTCTCACTTAGCGAATAATGGCAGTTCGTTTTTTGAGGTTAGGCATTCTTGACTCACAACATCCTTTTCTTTAATTCTGTTTTAAAATTAGCTTTAGCATATGGTTTCTTGAAGTTCCAGGCTCTGCATTCTTTTCGTGTTCGACCGCAACCAAGGCAATAACTTGAAGGGTCTAAAAACGTGCAGACATTTATGCCAAGGCTTTTTTTCTTTCTCATTGCTTACTTCTTTAATCGAGATCAACCATGCAATTTTGACAAGTAAAGAGTGCTTTAGGCTGTTGGATTCCTACAAGTGTTTCATAAAGATTTGTTATACCCCTGAGGGTTGATAGAACTTTCGGCTCTGCAATAGAAATATCAAAATTTTCAAGCAGTCCTTCAATAAGTATCTCTTCCGGAGAGAGTTCCTGGCCATAATATTCGACTTGATAGTCTTCTAATTCAGCCATTTTGGCAGCATAGGCAATTGCATCATCAATGCCTCCAATTTCATCTATCAAGCCTATCTCTTTTGCGCTTTGGGCGATCCAGACTCTACCGCCTGCAATCTTTTTTATGTCTTCGTATGATTGAGACCTTGAATCAGCTACAAAGTTAACAAATCGATCATATGCATCCGCACCCCACGCAGCAAATATTTTATCTAAGTCATCATCAATAGCTTGCGTTGGGTCCCAGCCACCATACTTAGAAGTAACGACGCCATCAAAATTTACCCCAATATACCCCATCGCATTTTCTAATGTCGGTATTGCGATGGCCACACCTATAGATCCAGTGATCGTTGTTGGTTCAGCAAAGATGTAATCTGCTGGAGTCGAGATATACACTCCTCCAGATGCAGCATAATCCCCCATAGAAACAACAACAGTTATCCCTTTATCCTTAGCTGCAGATAACTCATCCCTCATTATTTCACTGGCTATAATTGACCCGCCTGGACTGTTGACTCTAAATACAATAGCTTTCGTATCTTCATCTTCGTAAGCAGATCTAATCTGCCTTACTACTCCATTTGCACCAGCAACACCTGGAGCAATGTCGCCCTCCATAATTGCACCTTCTGCTGTTATTACAGCAATTTGATTATCGCTATCAGATGTATCTTGATCTAGTTGCTTTAAATATTCAGTGTAAGAAATTGTCTTATACGTTTCCGTATTAGCTTGTTCATCTAGACCGAATTCTTCAATCATGTATTGGCGAAATTCTGGATATGATTTTGTGCCATCAATAATATTATGTGCTTCGGCGTAGGCGATATTGGCCATTGCCGCTTCACCAAAAAATCCTATGTAGTCGTCAGCGAAGGCCTGAATATCACTAGAATTGATACCACGCCCTTCAGCCATAAGGGATTTCATTTCGTCCCAGATGGGAAAGAGTAAGGCCTCTCTCTGCATCCTGTCATTTTCTGACATGTCTATTCTTGTGTTGCCTTCAACAGCAGATTTAAATTCGCCTTGTGAATAATTATGGAAATTAATTTTTAAATTTTCATAAAGCTCTTTCTGATAAGCGCGCATTCCTCCAAGACCCAGGATGCTGATGCTTCCAACAGGATGAATCCATACTTCAGATGCTTGAGAGGCCATAAGATAAGACGTTGTAGACAGGCGATCGTTAAAAGCAATTACTCTTTTACCAGAGTCACGAAGGGCTTTTAATTCATTTGCGATATTGATTGCTGTGGTTGGTCCAGCAAAACCTGTAGATGAGAAATCAACAAACACAGCAGGAATATCTTCATCTTTAGCTGCTGCCCTTATTAATTGTATAAGGTCTCGTGTTTGAAGTTGATCCGTCAAAGAGCCAGTGCCAATGTTAAACAGAAAATCTGAGCGAAACACTTCTTGATCGACCACGGTTCCCTCAGGATTAATTAAGAGTACTCTGCCGCTTGGGTCTTTGACATCAGGCCTAGAGGTTAGCGCTCCAATAATTGCAATCGTGAGAAATATTAAAACGAAGGCTGTAATAAGATTAAGTATGACGGTTCTTGCTTTCTCTAGGAATCGACCAAGCAAAGAAAAAAAAGATTTGAGTGCATTCATGGGTATTTTCCAAACTTATTCCATTCAAATATCATCTTTATTAGGAGGCGTAGAAGTTACAATTGATCGATATCTTTATTTCCAATGAGCAAAACGTAGTCCTGAAATGCGTTATCTATCAGGTTTTCAAAAATTTTTATGTAGCTTCAACTAGGTGATTATATATCCCATGCAGATGAGAGTAATCTCAACTACTTAATGCACGGAATCCACCAGAGAGATAATATGAAAGGCGAAACATTCTCTAGGCTCGTTGGTGACGAGCACGGTTTCAGGGATACATCAACTCCTAATTACTAACTGTAGGGCCCTCAGCATGTGTGGTTAATGGGTCTGCTGTTCCGCGGAATAAACCTGAATTTGGAACCTTTCTTTCCATGTCTTTAAACAGCTTTGTAAATTGGGGTTAATCAGCGCATTAGCGCAGAGCTCAAATATTCCGTGTGGTAAAAAGTCGATGACAGATATGCCCCTCCGAGTGCGCTTGTTACAGTCAAGCATACCAAGAGCCTGCCTTCACAGCACGCCTGCCTCGCCCATCACCCTTTCAGATTTTTCTTTAATTTCAGCAGCGACGGAGTATGGATCGCCATTCACGAGCTCTTCTCTAAACAACTCAACAGAAAGTGCTCCTCTGTAGTCTTTCCCTCTAAGTTTGCTAAGTATTGAGTGTAAAGGTGCGATTCCATCCCCGGGTATTACGCGATAACTGTTATCTGTAAGTTCCTGTGGGGCGTCAAGTAAATCTTGGAAATGGCAGTGTTCTAGTTCGCCAGAATTCAGTAAATCCAGGTCCTCTAGCTTGCTTTGTCCGGACCAGAAATGGAAAAAGTCGATCATTGGCCTTACGTTAGGGTGATCAGCCGTTCGGGTCATTTTCAGTGCCGATCGAAGTGTTGCCAGATGATTTGAATTTCTCAAGAACTCAATCATGCAAATCAGTTCGTATTCTGCTGCAATCTCGGCGGTTTCATTAATCGCTTCGGGGGTGGCGTTAAAATCATCTGAGGTAACCGTCCGGAAGGTAATTGAAGGAGAGTATATTCGTCGGACGCCAAGTTCCGAGAATTGTGCGCAGCGTTTCCTCCAACTATCCAGAGACGATTCTCGTGCGGGGCCGGGTATCCAAAGATCTGGCAAAGTCACAGCGGCACAAATAGGTGTTTGACCGAGGTCATCCAGGAGAATTCTTGCTCCTGAAAGTGAATCATTTTCAAGGAACACATCAAGCAATGCTGCGTTTAACTCAACGAACTCTACTCCGGCGCGGGACCAGCCTTCCAGCGAACCGCGAAATCCTGCCGCGCTGGAAGTGTTTTGATGCATGGCGAAAACCATTCCGTCACCGGGAGCGGATATTCCCTGTTTAGCACTGCCAATAAGAGACGGCAATGTCAGCGCAGATAGAACAAATTTTCTTCGGTCTAACATGTCGGGAGCTCCTTTATTATTGATGGCAACTAATTCCATTCATATTCTTGTAATAATTATGAATACTCTTCATAAAGGGCGCCTTGCAAACTTCCATTTAGGTCGCTAGTCTTTGTGATACCTTATAACATAACTGTTTCAAAAAAGTGCAAACCGTATTGAGAAAATTTTGCAACCATGTCCAGGGGATGGGAAAAATGTTACGAGTAACTGTTGTCAAGGCTATGTGCCTCATAGTGGTCGCCACCTTCTTTAATTTCATTTCTTCCGCGCAGATGGATGAAGTAACTCGCTACGTTCGTTTCACTGACGACTCGGGCACACATAGCGGTATTTTGAAAGAAGACATGATCTCTGTACTCAATGGTGATCCGATCTTTGATGATGACGTGGTACAGACTGGAGTATCGGTAAGTCTAGACTCCGTAGATTTAGAAATTCCGATAGATCCGGCACGAGTTCCCAATGTGTTGGGCGTGGCGGGAAATTCCAATAACCCCAACAGAGATCCAGTTTCCATCGATCACCCACGATGGTTTAGCAAAGCTACGACGTCTTTAGCTAAGAATGGAGCGTCGGTTGAGGTCCCTTTCGGTGCCACAAATTTTAACTTCGAAGGGGAGCTTGTCTTGATTATTGGAAAGCAAGGCCGGCACATTCCAGAATCCGAAGCGATAGATTATTTGTTCGGAGTCGCTGTTGGCAATGACTGGAGTGAAAACGACTGGTGCGGCGAAGGTCGGGGGATAGAAGAACCTAGTCATGTCTTTTGTAAGGCGGGCGATACATTTGCAACTTTAGGTGATCAAGTTGTGAAAGGATTAGACCTGAGCGATTTGCAACTAACTGTGAGGCTGAACGGTACTGTTGCCGCACAGGGTACGACTGCTGATTTTCGTGACAATGCTGCTACGCTCATTAGCAAACTCAGCCACTTCATCACACTAAAACGCGGCGACATGATTTACACGGGGACAGTCGCGCCCCCCCAGCTACCTGGAACTCGAAGACAACTCTGGCAAGATGACGTCGTTGAGGTGGAGATCGAAGACGTTGGAATTGTAAGCAATCAACTAGTTAGGACAACTCGTATGGCGTCCTCTGGCCCCGCCATTGACGTACCTAATGGGAAATATGTTCGATTTAAACATTCATCAGGAACATCATATGGCTTACTGAACGACAATGAAATATTGGAGCTGGACGATAATCCGGTCATTGGTGAGGTTCAGCAAACAGGGCGGAAATTTCAGGTCAACAGCGTTGAGTTAGAGTTGCCAATTGATCCTGAGTCGCCGGGTCGTAAGGTGCTCGCGGTCGCTGCTAACTATCATTCACAAAATGCACCACCTCGTCAGGTCCCTCACCCCCGGTTCATGTTTAAACACTCGTCTGGACTCAGCGGGCACAACGGCGATGTCGAGAGGCCGCCCGAAGTTGAGATGTTTATACCAGAAGGAGAGCTCGTCTTAGTGATAGGTCGCGAAGGGCGTCACATCCCGGTGAATGAAGCTAACGACTATATTTTTGGAGTGGCTCTTGGCAACGACTGGTCAGAGCTAACATGGATAACTGCGGGTCCTGGGGTTAGACCACTCAAGCTAGTGAGCAAGGCAACGGATACCTGGGCTGCAATTGGCAATGAGATAGTAAGAGGCCTTGACTATAGCCATCTTGAAATCTCTACGCACGTGAATGGAAATCTGCTATCTAACGGGTTCACATCTACGATGATCAATAATCCTGCGCGTCTTGTCAGCTATCTGTCGCGTTACATGACTCTCAAACCTGGCGATTTGATTTATACCGGAGCTATTTCTCCGGAGTCAGGAATGCGACGAAACCTCTCTGTTGGTGATGTTGTGCAGGTAGAGATCGATGGTCTTGGCTCTATGGAGCAGCAAGTAGTTGATATGCCTCAATGGCTGAGGTAGCGCTCGTAAGTGCGAGGGTAAAAACTCCAAAGGAATATTGGATACGAAAAACGTGAGCATAGTGGGTTGCCGCGTTATTATTGGTTAGCACTAACCTTTCTTGCTACTTGTCCTTCAGATCGATCAAGCAGCTTCTGAGGAATTTAGGAATAATGCGAGACAGGAAATATTGAATAGCTCGGCTGGATAGTGCCGTACTGGACAGCTACATTGCCGAGATCATGTGTAGGCCTCAGTGGTAGTTTTCTCACTTTCTGTCGTCGATGCCGATAGCACCGCTCGTGAGAATAGGCGAGGCGTCAATCTTTTCAGCATCCATCATTGAAGCGATACGCTCGACGGAAGATAGTAGCAGGCGCTGTTCCCATGATTCCAGCTTTCTGAGTTCTGCCAGGAAATTATCTTGCAAAAGATCCGGGGACTCGTCGTGCCGCCGCAGGCCTTCATCAGTTACGGTAATCAGAACTGAACGACCGTCACTGTCTGATTTTATGCGTTTCACCAGTTGTTCGCTGAAGGGCAAGAGTTCACTTA
>PBTW01000075.1 GCA_002729315.1 Gammaproteobacteria bacterium | reverse complement strand
TTCATGGTTCTCTGGTCGTTGGGCCGGATGCGATTCCGGCAATTTACTTCCGGGACAATGGTTTTCCGGGATTTGCCGGTCTGAATATTGATGATTTGCCCCCGGAGTTGTTGATTAATGAACCGGGAGGCGCGCATGGGCGGGAAAACCGAATCCGGGCAAACAGTGGCGACCCGGACATTTATTTTCCGGATGGAAACGCAACCATTACCCGGCTGTTGGTACGGGCTTTGGTGCCCGGCGTGATTGAGGGGCAGGACATGGACGACATTGTCACAGCAAGCGCGGATTACAGTCGCCTTGACGTGCCTGAAAATAACGTGCGAATCCGTCTGAACAGCACGGCAGTCAACGTTCAGCACCAGAATGATAATCAGGTGATCACTCAATACGTGACAGATGGCCGCGCCTACTCTGTCAGAAGCGATGCCGTTGTGATGGCGTGCTGGCATACCGTGATTCCGCATATCTGTCCGGAGCTGCCAGTTCAGCAGAAACAGGCTCTGTCCTATGGCAGTAAGTCACCGCTGGTTTATGGAGGTGCCTTGCTCAGGAACTGGCGTGCCTTTGTAGACGCCGGTATTTCCTCAGTGACGGCACCGACCAGTTTTTACTCCAGGATTGGTCTTCAGGCCTCCGTGTCCATTGGGGATTATAAGGCGCCACGCGACCCGGGCGAGCCGATCGTGCTGCGATTTTCCGCCTATTTCGATGCGCCGGGCCGAGGTCTGAATAGACGGGAGCAGCATCTGGCGGGTCGCCGGGAAATGCTGGCGACCTCTTTTGACACCTTTGAGGAGAAACTGAGAGACCAGCTCATGCGTTCTCTGGGTTCGGCCGGTTTCGATGACGAACGCGACATTGTTGGCCTGACGGTAAATAGATGGCCCCACGGATACAGCTATTCCTATAACCCTCTCGATGAACCCGCCAAATGGGCCTACTCTTCTACGGATGAAAGGCCGTGTATCGTTGGCAGCAAACCGGTCGGGCGCATCACCATAGCCAATTCAGATGCCGCGGCTAGCCCTCATACAGATGCTGCAATTAATGAGGCGTATCGAGCAGTCAGCGAGGTACTGCACGCCTAGCGGCTGAAAGACCTCGGCGGCGGCGCTGCGCGCCTGCCAAAAATCAGGAGTCCAGAAAACGGATCAATTCCGCGTTGACGAGTTCCGGGGCCTCTTCATGAGGATTGTGCCCGACCTCAGGAATCAGAAACACCTCGCCATTGGGAAATTGCCCGGCAGCGTGGCGTGCCTCATCAGCGAAGCTTAGGTAATCTTCCTCTCCGCCCAGAATCAGGGTTTTGGTCTGTATGTGTTGCCAATCATTCACAACGGTATCCATGGCTCTCATCTGGCCCGCCAGTCGACTGACGTAGGCCATGCGGGGCCAGTCTCCACTGAGTCGGTTACCGTAGCGAATGCGCATGTGCTTCAGATAATCAGGGCTCCAGGTCACATAGTTTTCGCGTCCCCAGCGCAGCAGTGAGTCGTAGACTGCTTCCATGTCGGGGTTTGCATCAACTTCTCCTGACAGCGGATCAAAGCCCCGGCCCTGACGGCGATCGGTGAGCCCCACCTGGTTGATGGTTACCAAGTGTGTGGTGCGTTCCGGATAGAGAAATGCAAATCGCGTTACCATCTGACCTCCAATCGAATGTCCTACTACGGCAGCTCGTTCAATATTCAGATGATCCATGAGTCTGGCTGTGTTCGATGCCCACAGGTTAATGCTGTAAGGAATCACGGGCTTGGAAGATTTACCCCAGCCGAGCCGATCTTTCACGATGACCCGATAGCCTTGTTCTGCCAGAGCGGCGATTTGTTTCTGCCAGTACCAGCCATAATAGAGACCTCCGTGATGCAAGATCACGGTGCGTCCATTACTGCGACCGGTCGGAGCGACATCCATATAGGCGAGCCTGACGTCCTGATTGTAGACCCGGTAGTTCATATAACTGACGGGATATGGATAGTCGACTTCTTCCAGATTGATTGAAATCGGACCCCAGTTCTCTGGTGCACTGGCAGGGGGTGCGGTCTGAGCTTGTGCGATGAACGGCACCATCACCAACAGCAGCGCGAAAATTGCACACCGGGCTCTCTGGACCTTGGGAAGTCTGACTAACAATTCGCGAGACTTGATAGTTGCAATCATGGTTGCGGTAGCTCCTTACCAGTTATTCTCAGAAATCATAAAGGAAAAACCCAGCCGGCTCAAAACTCCTGTCGGAGCTCACTCTCTGACTGTTTGGTAGAATGATTTCATTGAGTTGCGCAAAGGCAACAGTTTGGCCATCATGCGGGACCTATGCCTCGATCAACACATAGCGTAAGGCCTGCCACTACTGAGAGTGGCGGTACCCGTGATGCGCACTCCCTCCAATCCAATCCTGAGTTCTATCTCGTCTACCCAGGTGATCTCGATACTCGCACCGGCGGGTATACCTACGACAAGCGCTTGATTGAGGAACTCGGTCAGTTGGGTCTTCGAATCAATCCGGTTTCCCTGCCCCAGTGCGGCCCAGACATGAGCCAGGGTGCGAGGCTCAGGGTTCAGGAAAAACTGGTGGCAATTCCGGAGGGTTCCGTAGTGGTAATAGACGGGCTTGCACTGGGCGTGCTTGACCGCGAAACCACCGAAGTACGCCACCGCCTGCGTCTGGTTGCGCTCTGCCATCATCCACTGGCTCTGGAGTCCGGTCTGAACTCTGCCGAGCAGTCCCAGCTGTTTGAATCTGAGCGGCGGGCGCTCGCGAACGTTCACGCGACGCTGGTCACCAGCGACAGCACCCGGCGTATTCTGACAGACGATTTCGGCGTATGTGAAGACAGCATCACCGTTGCCGTGCCGGGTACCGACCGTAGACCATTCGCTGAGTGCACAGGGAGCCCGCCCCGTCTCCTGACCGTGGGGTCATTAACTCGGCGCAAGGCGCACGACGTTCTGATCTCGGCGCTTGCCGATGTTGCAGCACTTGACTGGGAGGCGCGGTTTGTGGGGGGGGATCACTTCGATGCCAAATGGGCGCAGAGATTGCGTGCGCAGGTGGCTGCGGAAAACCTCGAGCACCGTATTCAGTTTGCCGGCCTGGTGCCGGATGTCGAACCCGAATATCAGCAGGCGGATGTCTTCATCCTGCCCTCAAGGTTTGAAGGTTACGGAATGGTTTTCGCTGAAGCACTGTCAGCTGGATTGCCAGTGATTGCTGCGAAAGCCGGCGCAGTACCCGATTTGGTTCCCGGCACAGCAGGTCTTATGGTCGTCCCCGACGATCCTGAGGCCTTGGCTGGGGTTATTCATAAGCTACTCACTACCGCAGGGTTGCGTCAGCAGCTTCAACAAGGCGCCAGGGCATGCGCAGCAGAATTGCCAACCTGGCGAGACAGCGCAGAAAAAGTGTGCAGGCGACTCAGGGAGGTGAGTCAGGCATGACGGGCTTCAGTGTGGATTGGTTGAATCTGAGGGAAGCTGCTGATCAGCAGGCGCGGAACGGCGAATTATTGCGTGTCGCTGCCACGTTCGCTGCTTCTGGTGGGGATGCGAAGGCGGTTGTGGTAGATCTGGGTGCGGGCACGGGTTCGACCTACAGAACATTCGGACAACATGACTTTTCAGCTGAGTTTACGTCCACCTGGCGCCTTGTTGACAACGACAGAAAACTGCTCGGAGAAGCGGCCCGTCGCGCGGATCAAAATCGCCGGATTGAAACCTATGAACTTGATCTGAACCATGTTGCACAGTTGCCGCTGACAGCAGTTCGACTTATTACTGCCTCTGCGCTGTTTGATCTGGTCTCGGCCCCGTTTATTGACCGCTTGATCGCCGAAGTGGATGAGGCCTCTGCAGGCCGACCAGTAGGCATCTATGCGGCGCTCAACTATGACGGTTCAACCTACTGGGATCCGGTGCATCCACTCGATCAGCAGGTGCTCGAGGCATTCAATGAGGATCAGACTACGGATAAAGGTTTTGGGCCTGCACTTGGGCCTGACGCCTGTGCCTATGTAAAGCAAGCTCTGGAGCAGGCTGGCTTCGGTGTGCAGCTAGCGACAAGCCCGTGGCAACTCGAAGGTAAGGAATCACAGCTGGTTACGGAATTGATACAGGGAATCGGCCGCGCTGTGCAGTCACGCCCCCAGATAACGCGGGAGGACATCACTGATTGGCTTGCGTTCAGGCTCGCCCATGTTACGACTGGCTCTTGCAGGGTGGGTCACACTGATTTGCTGGCCGTCCGAGAATAATTAGACGCTGACTTAACTTCAGGCAATTGACCAGACGAATCTGCCTGTCTAAGCTGTGTCACTGACAGAACCTAATAAGAATAAAGCAAACCTGTTGGTGCAACAGGGCGTATCCTCTATTCGCCGGCCAATCGGGTCGGTCCGTCTATCAAGGAGCAGTGATGTCGATCATTCTTTCGCATCGTTCGCTGATGTTTTGGCTATCGGGATGTGCGCAGGCCTGGTTTGCAGCAGGCGCTTACGCCGAAGCTGCCGACTGGCAAATAGACCCTGATCATTTTTCTATTGTCTTCGAGGCTGATCACATTGGTTATCAGCAGCAGCTTGGTTTTTTTCTTGAGGGTTCGGGACGGTTTCGGTTTGATCCCGAAACAGATGTACTGAGCAGTGGAATTGTCGAAATTTTGTCAGACAGTTTGTTCAGTAATCATGATGCCCGCGATAATCATCTAAAGGGCAGGGATTTTCTGAACGCGAGACGGCATGCTTTGATTGTCTTTGAGGTGTCGGAGTATTTTGTTGCCGACCGTGTCTTGCGGGGCAATCTGACGATGCTTGATGAAACACATCCGGTCGATCTTGAGGTTGTGGTGAATAAGCAGGCGGTCTATCCGTTTGGACATCGTAAACAAACTTTGGGCATTTCAGCCAGCGCTGTCATACTTCGTAGTCAGTGGGGCATGGATTATGGTGTCGCCAACAATATGGTCGGAGATGAAGTTAAGTTGCGTTTTGAATTCGAAGCTATCCGACAGTGAGAGTGCTATACAGCGACACTTGACCCTATCTAAATAACCTGGAAATACAGAATTTTGAAGCTGACAGAATTTGCACGTAGAATAATCAACCATGACTGAACCGACTGTAAACAGAATGTCTGAGGCGCGCATCCCGACGGAATTCGGGGAATTTGTCCTAGGCTACTACGATAACAGCCTTGATGATAAAGCCCATCTGACTTTTCACACGGGTGACATCTCGCATAAATCTGACGTTTTGGTGCGTGTACATTCGGAATGTCTGACTGGCGACATCTTCGGCTCGCGGCGCTGTGATTGTGGCGAACAGCTTGATCATTCATTGCGCATGATTGCTGAACAGGGCGCTGGTCTGCTTATCTATCTGCGACAGGAAGGAAGGGGTATCGGTCTGCTACAGAAAATACACGCCTATAACCTGCAGGACAAAGGGCATGATACGGTTGATGCCAACTTGTTGCTTGGTCACGCAGCCGATGAGCGCAGTTACATATTGGCGACGCTGATTCTGAAGGACCTGAATATCCACTCAGTGCGACTGATTACTAACAACCCTGACAAGATCTCAGCACTGGAGGCTGACGGTATTGCAGTCAGTGAGCGGGTGGAGCTCAAAGATTTTATTAATGCTGACAATTCGAGTTATCTGATTACCAAGGTCAAGCGGATGAACCACCTGCTGAACGTGCCCGACGAGGCAGCTCCGCTCGCTGACGAAATTCATGAGTCTGAATGAGCAGATTGAAAACTGGTTGCGGGAGCGCACTGCGGCCTTCTCTTTATCAGACAGGCCCTTTATCACGCTGACTTATGCACAAAGCTGGGACGGCAGCATCACTACCCGATCCGGAGAGACGCTCTGTTTCAGCGGACCTGAAGCCACTCGCCTTACCCATCAGCTTCGAAGCCTGCATGAGGGCATTCTGGTGGGTATCGGAACCGTGTTGAGCGATGATCCTCAGCTGACCGTTCGAGAGTGGGAGGGAGACAATCCACAACCCATTGTGCTGGACAGCCAGCTACGAACGCCAGCGAGCGCAAAAGTTTGCCACCATCCTGATAAACGATGCTGGATCTTGACTGTAAACAGGCTGAGTGATGCCTCGAGCCATGAAGCAACGGTAATACGTTTGGACGACACTGGCAGTGAAGATGCGGAAGTTCCCCTGCTCAGGGCAATGTCACTGTTGCGGGAGCGAGGTATCCGCTCCCTGATGGTCGAAGGTGGAGCAGCCGTCATCACTTCCTTCCTGAAAGCAGGGCTGGTTGACGCCCTGGTGCTGACACTGTCACCAAAGCTGGTTGGTGGTTACAAAGCTGTGGATGAACTCCTGATGGTTGGAGACAGGGACTCTCCTAGCATTACGTCGGTTCATTCATGCCAGCTCGGTGATGACGTTGTGGTTTGGGGGGATCTTCAATTCGGCGGATATTCGTCATGAAGTCACAACAGCTCTGGTTTAGTGGCCCTCACTCGGTTGAGGTGAGAGAGAAAGAATTGCAAATCTCCGAAGCGCGGGATGTGCTGGTGAAAAATGTCTGCTCAGCTATCAGTGCGGGGACTGAGATGCTGGTGTTTCGTGATCAGCTTCCTGATTCTCTGGCTCTGGATGACGGTATTGAGGCGCTGTCCGGTCAGGCCGTGCAGTATCCGCTCCAGTATGGTTATGCCTGCGTCGGAAAAGTTGAAGCAATTGGGGAAGACGTTGAGCCAAACTGGTTTGGCAAAACGGTATTCTCGTTTCAACCTCATTGCAGCAGTTTTCTTGCAACCCCGGCGGCCCTGATTCCGGTGCCGGCAGATATTGATCCCTATGCTGCGGTCTTTCTGGCGAATATGGAAACTGCGGTTAATTTTCTGCTGGATGCCTCGCCCAAAGTGGGTGAACGGGTGCTCATTGTCGGGCAGGGTATCGTCGGCCTTCTGACCTCTGGCTTGCTGGCCCAGTTTCCACTTGCCGGTCTGTTTGCTGTGGAGGGTATCGGTGACCGACAGCGCTGGGCTGAGAAGATCGGCGTGAACCGGGTTTTTGATGTAAATCAGCCGGATGAAATGGCTGAACTTCATCACGCCTTGCGCCTGAATGAACAGCACGGAGGCGCGGACCTGATTATTGAAGTGTCAGGCTCTCCTGACGCGCTCAATCTGGCGATTGACCTGTGTGGCTATGGGGGACGGATACTTGTCGGAAGCTGGTATGGTACCAAGCGTGCTTCTATCAATCTAGGAGAGCGCTTCCATCGCAATCGAATGCAGATAGTCTCGACTCAGGTAAGTTCGATTGCGCCTGAAAACAGCGGTCGGTGGGATCCGGTGAGGCGGTTTGAGGTCGCCTGGGAGATGATCAGGCGATGTCAGCCAGAACAGTTCATTTCTCATCGGTTTTCGCTGGCGTCTGCCGGGCAAGCCTACGAGTTACTCGACAAGAACGCCTCGGAAGCCTTACAGGTAGTCTTTGACTATGACAGTTGATCAGGCAGATCACAGATCATGGGCTCAGGGTACAGCACCGAACATTTCAGACTTGCTGTTGCCCACTGTGCGACACACCACCGACCCCTTGTAAAGGGCCAATACATAAATTGCCAAGCGAGGAAACTTTCATGTACACAGTGTCAGTAAAGCAGGATCTCATCGCTCAGCACTACCTGATTGGGGGTGACTGGGGCGCAGAGAATGAGCCCCATTCTCATCATTATGAGGTGGAAGTCAGACTGGAATCGGCAGAACTGGACCAGCACGGTTATCTTGTCGATATCGTTAAGATAGAAGAAGAGCTGCAGGCGGTAGTGGATTATTTTGGTGACAGCATGCTGAATGAATTGCCGGAATTTGGCGGCTTGAACCCGAGCATCGAGCACTTCAGTCGCATCGTCTGTGAAAAGATGCTCTCCGGCATTGCACCTCCCGGAACCGGACGTTTTACCATCCGAATCTGGGAAAACGCGACTTGCTGGGCCGCCTATGGCAAGGATTATTGATCAATCGATTTAGAATTCACAGCAGGCAGGACGAGTGCGCCACTGAGCAGCAAGCTCAGATCACGCACTCGCATTAACACCACCACGCTGGCTGCCATGCTCAGCGGCAGCCCCAGGGTCTGAAATGACCAGAACAAGCCAGCTTCGACCGAACCTATGCCGCCCGGCAAAGGCAGCAGAAAGGCCAGGCGCATTACGGTAAAAAGCAGGATAAAGTCTGTGACGTCGATCGGCACCTGCGCGAGACCCAGAAGGAACCAGAACTCGACAATCATGCCTGCCCAGGCCATGCAGGAGGCTAGTATCGCGAAGCCTAGGGCGCGCCGATGGTTTGCAGCCAACCTGCTGAGTTGATGACTAATTTCAGTCCCGTGATCGCCGAGTTTCTGAAGGCGCGGATGCTGTTGCCAGTGTTCGACCTGGCGTCGGATAAACCGCCGCAGCCGTGTGGGCCGGACTGCGAGCATCGAAGTCGCACCAACCATCGATAGCAAAATGCCGAACAAAATCACAGAAAGGGTAATCCAGTCGAGATCTGGCGTCGCCGCGGAACTCAGCAATAACAGGACGGCAATGAGCAGAACGCTGAAGTTTACAAACAGCTCAAAGAACCGATCGAGACCCACTGCCAGCAACGCCGTCGGCCCCGGAATACGATAGCGACGCCACAGCCAGACCACCTGAAGCGGTTCGCCGCCGAACTGAGGTCCGGGTGTGACAAAACTGATCAGAGCCCCTGCCTGACGGACTCCCAGAATCTGCAGCATGCTGATGCCAAGACCCAGGGCGTGGGTCAGAATGCGCCAGCGAGTGGCTAGAAGAACCAGCACGATCAGATTGAGTCCGATCCAGACCGCCCAGTCTGTCAGTTGCAGTGATGCTATGGCGGTCAGGAAATCTGCCGGGGGCAGTCGGGAGAAAATGTAGCCCGCGAGCAGCGAAGAGACCAGCCAGGTGAGCGCGGCGATGATGGTGGCGGAATGTTTCAAGCGCCGTCGTACCGATTGATCCAGTGACTGTCTTCTTGCCACAGGCAGAACTTGCCGCTGCCGAGCAGCATGGACCACACAACGCAGCAAAATAGTATAGTGTCCACGCCGTCCATCGGGTTTGAAATGTAAAACCAGCCAAGAAGCCCGATCAGAAGTAGGCAAAAATAGCGCCCGGCTATGCCCAATAAGACCATCGTGCCGGCCAGCGCAAAGTAGCCCAGCAAAATGAAGCTTGGCCAGATCGCACCTCCGATGACTACAGGCGGGAATCCGACTCGCCACAGGGTAAAGACAAGTAGCGTAACGATCGCTAAACGTAATCCCGGTTGCAGGACGGCATGGCTGAACAGAGTCAGTCGGTCGAATCGGAGACGAGTGGCCTCAGAACATCTTTCTAGGCGACCACTTACCACCAGCCAGTCAATGACAAAGCCTGTCAGCGTCGGCAGCATGAAAGCGAACCCTGCTACCCGGGTAACCGGCGGGTAAAACAAGGGCCATAGTGCCACCACCAGATAGCCCATCTGAAATCCGGCCCATGCCCGGCGATGTATGGCGGGAGGCAAAGGGTATATGGCTAGGCCGCGCATGCGTCTGACTAATAGACCCGCATGGAACAGATAGTAGGCAGCACCCATGAGCAGATAGGACCAGTGAACCTGGCCATAGCTCCATGCCAGGGCAGAGGCGACCGCCAAGCCAAGCGCATCGGAAACCGTATCTAATTCAATGCCCAGCTGACTCATTTGTCCTGTCCGCCGCGCAACGAAGCCATCGACTCGGTCCAGCACGGCGCCAAAAAAATAGATTATGCCCGGGAGCCAGGATAACCACGCACCTTCTGGCCGGACTTGGAATAGAAAACCACCGGTTGCCGCGATCAGCCATGAGCGCAGAAGCGTCAGTCGGTTGCCCCAACCCAGCCGGGCATAGATAGCAGATTGCGGGTCTGCGCGATTCAGCGTAAGGCGTCTGGCAGTTTGAAACCAAATTAACAGCCACAGCACTGTGCTTTGGGCCAGCCACTGCAGCGAAGCGGAGGCTCCCCAGACGGCGGATAGCCAGAACGCACCCAAGCCGAGAGTCAGCATGCCGCCCACCGCGAGCCGGGTCAGCTCCTGACCAAGAGATTCGATTCGTAGGCTTTCGTCGTGGGTCATTGGCGGGGACATGCCGCAACCATACGACTGCCGCTGGGGATTTTCAATCTGCCGCCCGGCACCGTAAACCGAGTGCCGGGCAAAGTGCTTTTACCAAATGTTGGGCCACCTTGTGCAGCGTCAGCCGATTCCAGTTGACTGCAGTCCGGATACCGACTCAGATTCCTGATTAAAGGCCGCAGGCAACCGAATCAGGGAAGCGCGTAAGCGACCAGCTGTGCGGGATTACCGCTGCCGCCAACGAACATGGCCAGATACTGTTTGCCATCATGCTCATAGGTGAAAGGCAGGCCAGTCTGATTGTCTGGCAGGTCCAGTTCAAAGAGTATCTCACCCGTGGTTTTGTCGACTGCGCGAAAAATAGGGCTGGCACCGGCTCCGCCCGTGCCTTCTCCGACAAACAGCAGTGTTTTCGTGAGTAATACTCCAGATCGTGTCGGGATACCTGTCCGGGGAACATCAATGCCCTCTAACAGTGGGTGGTTTTTTATGCGCTCCGGGGTATCGGCGTTAGCAATCCACCACAGATGTTCGCCGCTGTTCATGTCGATCGCAGTGACTCGGCCGTAGGGTGGTTTAACAATTTCCAAGCCCTGAACCCGAGGCGCGCGCACGCCAAAACCTTGACTCAGTTCGATGTCAGAATCGGGGTTCTTCGCAAGAGCTAGAACCTGAAGCTGGGTTCTTGAAGGGACGTAAATAACCCCGGTTTCCGGATCAAACGCTGAGTGCTCCCAGTTGGCGCCACCGGTAGATGAGGGCAGACTCAGCAAGCCGCGGGTGCCGTCGGGATGATCTTGGAGCGAAGGTGGCGTAAAAATGGTCCTGCTAAGTCGGAAATCCTGCACCGCTTCCAATGCCATTGCCCGTAACGCGGGTGTATAGTCGATTAGGTCGTCCTCACTGAAGCCCTGGCGATCGAATGCTGCCGGCCGCGTGGGGAATGGCTGGGTGGGTGAATACCACTCTCCGGGTACATCACCTTTAGGGACGGGTCGTTCAACAATGGGCCAGATCGGTTCGCCGGTGAGCCGGTCAAAGGCATAGATCCAGGCCTGCTTGGTGACTGACATGACAATCTTCCGGCCATTCGGCAGGTCTGCAATGATAGGCGCATTGGGTAAGTCCCAGTCCCAGATATCATGATGAATGAACTGATAGTGCCACTGCCGTTCACCGGTTTTAATGTCCAGCGCGACTATTCCGCTGGAAAACAGGTTATCGCCGTGGCGATCGCCGCCGTAGTAGTCACCGGTAGGGTCTTCGACGGGGAGGTATACATGGCCCAGTTCGGGGTCTCCTGAAATCGGGGCCCATACCCCGGAATTGCCGGTGATATCGTTTCCGCTTAACCAAGATTCATAGCCGTATTCGCCCGCTTCTGGGATCGTGTGAAACGTCCAGAGCAGTTCGCCGGAATGAACGTCGAAGCCTCGGATATCTCCTTTGGTATTGAACTTTGATCGCGGTCTTCCGCCAGTGCGGTGGGCCGCGCCGACCACAATGACATCATTCATCACAAACGGCGGCGCCGAGATGCCAATGTCCGGATACGGATAGCGGGGATCATCAGCATTACGCAGCCCCTGATAAAGATCGACAATGCCGTTCTCACCGAACTCCGAGTCAGGTATCCCCGTTTCAGCATCCAGTGAAACCATCTGGTAACCGGGAGAAATGTCTATCACCCGCTGCTTGTCGCCTTTGCTGTAAAACGCGACACCGCGGCCTGGCCCCTTTCGAGGCGCTTCGTCGTAGCGTTCACCTTCATCGTAGCGATACAACCACAGCACCTGTCCGCTGGCTGCATCGAGCGCCACTACGTTACGGGTGTTGGCGATATTGGCATAGAGAACGCCATTGATTTCCAGCGGCGTGGAGGGATTGGCATAGTCTACGGTCGTACCGAAGTTTTCCGTTGAAAATGACCAGGCCAGTTCCAGTTCGCTGACGTTGTCTACGTTGATCTGATCCAGCGGTGAATAGCGATGCGCCCAATCGCCCCCATAGTAGGTATTCCAGTCACCGTCATTGACCGTTGTGCTCTGCTGGCCCCGAACGGATGTTAAGGGGCTGGCAGTTAGGAGAGCCAGTGACAATGGCGCGATAGAAAGGACGTTTTTTATTGTTACTGCCATGGGATTTTCCCTCTTAGTCGCGAGTTAAGGTTATTTTTATTCAGCTTTTTTCGACCAGTCCTAATTTAGTCAATGACGCCCCGATTGACCAGAGCCCTCCGGAAGTTCCCACCAACTTGTGAGCATTCCCGATAGGGTGTGGCGGGAGCGCAAATCGCTGCCGGCACGGCAATTGGACTGGGCCTCCCTGACTGACACCGCTGGCGGGTTAAGGCATGTTTGTAATTACCTGCCGGCAGGCGTATCGCGATCTCATCCACCCCCGGGTTCAGCACAAGGCTGAACCAAAGCTCGGAGCCAACGCATCTGTTGATAGGACAATGTCCAGGAATTCCGATCGTCTCGAGCTCGTTTTTCTCCTTTTTTCCAACCAGAATAATGGGGGTGAACCGAAAAATACAGTGGTCTATACTCAAACAGCTCGATTTCAAAAGCAAAAAAGAAGGGAAAAGGAAAATAAGAAATGAAACGCCGATTCCGTAACGCCTGGTCTGCAGCCCTGAGCCTCATGCTGCTGTTTTCGCACTTTGCGCTCTCACAGAAAGACGAACGCCCCAATGTGGTGCTGATCCTTGCCGATGATCTGGGTTTTACCGATATTGCGCCGTTCGGTAGCGAGATTGACACGCCTAATATTGCGAGACTGGCCGCCTCCGGATTGTCGTTCACCAACTATCACACGGCGGCGAACTGTGCTCCCGCCCGTGCCATGCTGCTGACGGGGGTAGACAGCCACCGTAATGGCGTTCCGAATATTCCAGAGTCGATTCCTCCAGAGCAGCTCGCCTATGATCATTATCAGGGCGTTTTGAGCCAGAACGTGGTGACGTTGGCTAGCCTGTTGCGAGACAGCGGCTATCACACCTACATGACGGGGAAATGGCACCTCGGGCACACCCCGGAATTGCTTCCGTCAGCTCGGGGCTTTGAGCGCACGATAGCAATGGCTGACACCGGTGCGGATAACTGGGAGCAGCGTACCTACTTGCCGATCTACGATGAAGCGCATTGGTATGCAGATGGTGAAAAGCATACGCTACCCGATGATTTCTACTCTTCAGAGTACTTTGTTGATAAGACTATTGAGTTCATCAATGCTAATGAATCGGACGACAAACCGTTCTTTGCGTATATCCCCTTTCAAGCCGTTCATATGCCAGTGCAGGCGCCCAGAGAATTTTCAGATAAATATGCGGGCGTCTACGACGAAGGTTGGACTGTAATGCGTGAACGACGGAGGCTCGCTGCTGAGGAGGTTGGAGTAATACCAGAAAATACAAAGGCTATCGTGACACCTGGCACTCTTGATTGGGATATCCTTACTGATGAGCAGAGAGCGCATCATGCGAGACGCATGGAGGTCTATGCGGGAATGGTCGATGCAATGGACATGCACATAGGGAGGTTGATGGCCTATTTGGAGAGTATAGGAGAGTATGAAAACACGATTTTTATATTCACTTCTGATAATGGTGCAGAAGGCTCACCGTTGATTAACCCTACGGCGAATTCAGTATTGGATCCTTGGTTCGAAAGGGTCGGGTATGAAACCGGAATTGAGAATTTAGGGGAGAAAGGATCATGGGTTGGGATTGGTCCAAGCAACGCGACTGTTGCAGCTTCACCGCTGGCCTACTATAAATTTCATGCGAATGAGGGTGGTCTTCGCGTACCGCTAGTCATGTCAGGACCAGGTATTTCTCAGCGGGGAGAGCTGAGTGATGAATTTGTCTTTGTGACTGATCTTGCGCCAACCATACTCAGCCTTGTCGAAGTAAATGATCATGGTGGTAGCTGGCACACTCGCGAGGTAGAGCCAATTGTTGGCAAAGATTTCTCAGCCTACCTGCAGGGCCAATTGGGCCCAATCCACCCCGCGTCAGAGCCAATAGGTTACGAAATGGGTGGTAGCGGCGCTCTCTTCAAAGGCGACTACAAGATAGTGATCAATAAATTTGAACAGAGCGAGTCCGAATGGCATCTTTTTAACATCAAGACTGATCCTGGTGAAGCGAATGATCTGGCTCAAGTGGAGCCAGAATTGTTGGCTGAGATGTTGGATGATTACGAAGAATGGGCGTCGATCAACAATGTCTTGCCAATGCCAGAGGGGTATAACCGGGGTCGGACCATCCTACCTGGATACAGGCGCTAATAACTACTGAATAGATAATCAGGTTTTCAATTTAAGTATCGTAATATCGCTACTGTACTTAGTAACTGTTTCGTAATTCAGATTTACGACGAAATTTTGCTTGATTTCCCCCAACATGCTTAAAAGTTCCGACATTCTGGTGACGGCTGGTGATGGATTCGATGCCTGGAGTTCCCGGCAGACAGCAGCTTGGTGCTCATTCGGATTGGGCCAGTGGGTGCCGTACGGTAGTAGATGGTCTAGAGCAGACCGGTAAGCCGGGTGAAACTGTCGTGATTCCAGCGGGTGTTCCTTCCGAGCTCGATCACATTCAGGATCAGGTGACCTACCTGAGCGGCCGGGTAGATCCGGATCAGACCTTACTGGCCGGTTACACCCATCCCTCAATCGCGGACTAATCAGCGTCTTACGTTCGGTTCGCAGTGCGACCGGACCGTGCCGGAGAAGCGGCTAGCGGCTCTCGCCTAGGTCGTTGGTCAGACTATCACCGGCGTCTGTCGGTTGGATTCATTGCTCTAGTCTGGCGTGTGACCGTGATAAGCTCCGTCCATGCGACTTTTTAACGTGCCACTTTCAGCCCTGGGCATGCTGCTTGGACTGGCAAGTTCACTGCATGGAGCCGAAGACACTGCGCCCGCCCGCACCCAATGGGGACAGCCAGATTTGCAGGGGGTCTGGAACTTTTCCTCTGCTGTTCCCTTGCAGCGACCAGCACATTTCGGCGATCGTCAGTTCTTGACCCAGGAGGAGATTACGGCGGAGCAGGAGCAGCGGCCTTTGCGGATTGGAAGTCGCAGCCCGATCCGCTCTGCTGAAGGCGTCGAGGCCTTGTACAATGACAACATCTGGGCGGAGAACCGCAGCG
>PBTW01000074.1 GCA_002729315.1 Gammaproteobacteria bacterium | reverse complement strand
CGCGGAAACAGTTGCGTATCCCGTGCTACTGAGTATGAAGGCAGCAGCGTAAAAAGCAGGGATATGATTGAAATAGAGCGGAAATCCAAAAACATCTTAGCCTGTATTTCACTATGGCTTTGCTGCGCAAACGATAGCAGCTATCACCAGACTCGCCAAGCGCGACTGACTGTTGTCGACAGACGACCTGCTGGGTTTTACCGGGCAATAAGCCGTCAGATCGTTAAGGGAGGTCGTCTAGTTCCGCGCCTTCTTTGACCGGGATCATCAAATCTTCGCGAGTGACATTCATGTAAATAATGACATTCGAAGCAATGTAGATAGAGCTGTAAGTTCCGATGACCACTCCGATGATTAGAGCAATCGCAAAGCCCTGGGTGGATTCACCACCAATAAATAGAATAGAGAATAATACCAGCAGCGTGGTGAGTGACGTGATCAAGGTTCTGCTCAGGGTCTGATTCAGGGACGCATTGACCATCTCGATGGGGGACCCTTTGCGCAAGCGCCGGAAGTTTTCCCTGATTCGGTCTGACACAACAATGGTGTCATTCAATGAGTAGCCAATTATAGCAAGCATGGCGGCAAGCGTATTCAGGTTAAACTCCATTTGGAATACCGAGAAAATCCCGAGGGTAATAATCAAGTCATGTGCCAGGGCTACCACCGCACCCACTGAAAATTTGAACTGAAAGCGCACCGCAATGTAGACCATGATTATGCCCAGCGCGACCAGCATGCCGAGCCCACCCTGCTCTGCCAGCTCTCCCCCAACTTTCGCACTGACATAGTCAGACCCGAGCAGCGTTACCTGGCCTCGGGCTCCCTGCTGCAGCATGGCAGCAAGGGATTCACCAACCTGAGCCGCCTGCTCCGCTTGGTCCTGTTCTGCTACTGAACTGTCTACCGGCAGAAGCACTCGGATATCACGGTCTGATCCGAAAGTTACAACAACGGCAGCCCCATATCCGTTTTGCCGCAGCGTCAAGTTTACCTGATCAAGGTCAACGGTCTCCGAATAATTCAGACGCACCGATGTACCACTGGTAAAGTCCAGTCCAAAATTCAGCGAATTCACGAAGAGTGAAATCACCGAAACAACAGCAAGCAACGCAGAGATACCGGCGGCGATCCTGCGAACTCCCATAAAATCGATTTCGGTTTTCGAAAGCATCTCAGACCCTGCTTAGCTTGAGTACGGCAACAGGCCTGCATACCTGCCTATCGACAGCATCTTTACCGACCGCCCACCGTAGATAAGATTGATAATCGCGCGAGTTCCGACGATGGCCGTAAACATCGAGGTCACAATACCAATCATGAGCGTCACCGCGAATCCCTTTACGGGCCCGGTGCCTATCGTAAACAGGACCACAGCAACCAGAAAGGTTGTCAGATTGGCATCCAAGATCGTCGTGAAAGCACGGTTATAGCCTGCATCAATGGCTTGCTGTGGAGAAATACCATTGGCCAGTTCCTCTCTAATCCGGGTGAAGATCAGCACATTGGCGTCCACCGCCATGCCCACTGTCAACACTATCCCAACAATACCCGGCAAGGTCAGCGTTGCTCCGATCAGCGACATGACTGAGAAGATCAGCAGAATGTTCATAATCAAGGCCGCATTGGCGGCCAGGCCGAACAATCGGTAGTATAGCAACATAAACATCACAACCAGCGCCGAGGCGGTCTGCACACCTCGAAAGCCTGCTTCAAGGTTTTCGCGTCCCATGGAAGGACCAATGACTGACTGCTCCACAATCGTCATCGGAGCGGCTAGAGAACCAGAAGAAATGAGCAGCGACAAGTCATTTGCTTCTCTGGCAGTCAAACCGGTAATCACAAAAGTACGAGGCAAAGCCGTCCTGATAGTCGCGTGACTGATCAGGCGCTTTTCTTCATAAAATTCAACTTCTTTAATTTCGTTACCTTGCCCATCAAGCGAGGCGATCGTCCTGGATTTAGTTTCAATGAGCAGGATATCCATATTGCGACCCACGTTCTCTCGTGTAACGCGATTGATCTGGTTGCCCCCCTGAGCGTCGAGGTTTATTTGCACTTGAGGCAGGCCGTTCTGATCAAGTGTTGAGCGCACCGAAGAAATACGGTCGCCTTGGAGAATAACGTCATTGTCGACGTTCACAGAAAGACCATCTGGCGTCTGATGGACTTCGAACGACGTCCTAGGGGCACCCAGTTCTGCCTCGAGGTGGAATTCCAGGGTAGCAATACGCTGCAGAATCCGTATTGCTTGAGCCGGGTCCTGCACCCCAGGCAGCTCCACTACAATTCGATCAGCGCCTTGCTGCTGCACCGTTGGCTCGGAGACGCCGAGGGCATCAACCCGGTTCAGCAAGGTAGTACGATTCGCCTGTAGCGTGTCCCTTTCTATCTGCAGAATGATATCCGGAGTCAACCGCATGTCGAGCATAAACAGGTCATTGGCCTCTCGGTTCTGAATTTGAATTTCGGGAAAATTGTCAACCAGCTCTGAACGAGCGGCGGAGCGCTCCTGCGTACTTGAGAACCTGACCTCAAGATGGGTGTTGTCGATCAGATTGATGCCACGGGTACGGATACGCTGCTCTCTGAGAATTGAACGAACGTTGCTCAAATTGTCTTCCATCCGCCGCTCGAGGGCCGCTTCCATGTCCACTTCCATCAGAAAGTGTACTCCGCCCTGCAGATCCAATCCGAGATTCATTTTGTCGGCACCGATGGCCTGCATCCAACCGGGGGTTGTTGGCGCTAGATTTAGCGCCACGATGTAATCGTCGGTCAATGCCTGTTCAATAACTGTCTTCGCGCGGAACTGATCATCCACATCATCGAAGCGGAACTGCATGCTGTTTTCATCGGACGCCACTCCGAAGAAGTCAATTTGCGCAGCCTCTAGGGCAGTTTCAACCACCGCAACATCGGCTTCGCTGATCTCGAGATTCTCGTTATTGATGAGAATCGCTTCGTCATCGGGATAGAGATTCGGCGCAGAGTACAGCAGGCCGAGGACGACAATTAAAAGTATAAGAAGATTTTTCCAGAGCGGATAGCGGTTCAACATAATGGATTCCGGTTTCGAATCGATTTCTCGCTGCCGAAGCGAGACCACTGATCGGAAGCTGGCTTCCGGCGGTTCAGCCTAGCCTACAGCTTCATATCTGATTGATCGTGCCCTTAGGTAGCGCCGCAGCGATGGCTGACTTCTGAAGTTTCAGCTCAACCTCTTTGGCGACTTCGATGGCTACATATTCTTCGTTGACTCGGGTAACTTTACCCATCAATCCACCAGAAGTCATAACTTCGTCACCTTTGCTTATGCTGTTGACCAGATCTTTGTGCTCCTTTGCCCGCTTGGACTGAGGTCGCCACAGGATGAAATAGAACAGCACAAACATGCCGCCAAATAAAAACAGATTGTAAGTCAGTGAAGGAGAGGCCGGAGCAGCCTCCTGCGCGAAGGCAGTTGGAAAAATGAAGTCCATATGTCAATGTCACTCGTTATTGTCGACAGTTGGGTGCTGCTTAGTGCGGCAAAACAGCTACGGGCCTTTCAGATCATCATTACCGGCCACGGTGCCTTATGTTGGCGCCCTTTCCTGAGATCAGCCATCTGCAATGCGGAGCTGATCTACCCTATACTGGCGCACAAAGGCGCTCAATCTACCCTGTTCTATCGCCTCACGCAATCCAGCCATCACCCGCTGATAATAGCGCAGATTGTGAATGGTATTTAGGCTGGAGCCGAGAATTTCCTTACATTTATCCAGATGATGAAGATAAGCTCTGGAAAAATTCTGACAGGTATAGCAATCACAGCTCTCATCAAGCGGCCGGGGATCATTTCGGTATCGGGCATTTCGCAACCGGAGCAATCCGGCGGAAGTGAACAAATGAGCATTGCGCGCGTTTCGCGTAGGCATCACACAGTCAAACATATCAACACCCTGAACGACGGCGTTGATGATGTCGTCAGGCGTGCCAACACCCATCAGGTAGCGGGGGTTTGCTTCCGGCATGTGGATGGTGATTTCCTCGACGATACTTGCCATCTCCTCCTTGGGTTCGCCGACTGAAAGCCCACCTATGGCATATCCCGGATACCCCTGAGCTTGAAGACCCTCTAAAGATGCCCGACGCAGATTACTGTGCATCCCACCCTGAATGATACCAAACAAGGCAGCCGGATGATCCGCATGCGCTTTATGACAGCGCGCGGCCCAGCGCAGCGAAAGTTCCATAGATTCTCGTGCCTGCTTCTCGCCTGCCGGGTAGGGAGTACACTCGTCAAACACCATAATGATGTCCGCCCCGAGTTTTTGCTGAACCTCGACCGCGGATTCCGGACCAAGGAAGACTTCAGCGCCATCAACCGGCGACCGGAATCGCACGCCCTGTTCTGAAATTTTTCGCATCGCACCGAGGCTGAAAACCTGAAACCCGCCAGAGTCTGTCAGGATGGGTTTAGGCCATGCCATGAAATCATGCAAATCACCGTGCTGCTGGACAATGTCTATTCCCGGCCGAAGCATGAGATGAAAGGCATTGCCCAGAATGATATCCGCATCGATATTGCGAAGCTGAGCCGGCGTCAGACCCTTGACCGTTCCGTAGGTTCCAACTGGCATAAATGCGGGCGTGCGCACTTTGCCTCTTGGAAAGCTGAGTGTCCCCGTGCGCGCCTTTCCATCGCGGGCCGACACAGAAAATTTCATCGCACAGCTATGAAGGTTTGACGACATGCCTCAGTGCTCGCGAGTCGATCTGAAGGACATTTCAGACCAGCGCTCTTCCATGAGGTTAAGATTGGCCCGGGTGGGTGCGAGGTAGGTCAAGTGGCCGCCACCGTCTATGGCCAGATTTTCAAAAGCTTTTTTTCGGAAATCTTCAAGCTGTGCCGGATCAGCCGCATCAACCCAGCGGGCAACATAAATCGAAACTGGTTCGTATGTGCAATCAACTTTGTATTCATCCTTCAGGCGAAACGCCACAACTTCGAACTGCAGCACACCGACCGCCCCCACAATGAGATCATTATTGCGTAGCGGCATGAAAACTTGAGTTGATCCTTCCTCGGAAAGCTGGGTGAGACCTTTCTGGAGTTGCTTGAGCTTGAGCGGGTCTTTCAGGCGAATCCGTTTGAACAATTCCGGAGCGAAGTGAGGAATACCTACAAACTTCAGTGCTTCGCCAGCCGTGAAGGTATCGCCGATCTGAATAGTTCCATGATTGTGTAATCCGATGATGTCCCCCGATACGGCCGTCTCAGTATGTTCGCGATCTCCTGCAACGAACGTGACGGCATCGCTGACTTTAATCTCCTTACCAATACGGCTGTGATACATCTTCATGCCTTTATGGTATTCACCGGAGCAGATGCGCATGAAGGCGATCCTGTCACGGTGCTTAGGGTCCATATTTGCCTGTATCTTGAAGACAAATCCGGAGAAGCTGGAATCATCAGCGGCAACGGTTCCTGATTCTGTTTCTCTGTCCAGTGGGCCGGGCGCCCATTCGACAAAATCATCCAGCATTTCCCTCACACTGAAATTCCCTAGCGCAGTGCCGAAATAGACTGGCGTCATCTCACCGCGCAGATAGGCCTGCCGGTCAAATCCGTAGGAAGCCCCTCTCACCAGTTCAATTTCTTGTCGAAAATCCTGATGATAGGCTCCCAGCAAGTCTTCTGCTTGCCGACTTTGCAAACCTTTTATGCAAACGTCATCCGGAATCTGGTTCCGTTGACCCTGCTGGTAGACATGAATCGTGTCGGTCACCAGGTTATAAACTCCCTTGAACTCTTTTCCCATACCAAGGGGCCAGTTAATGGGCGCACAGTGAATATTCAGTACCTTCTCTATTTCGTCTAGAATCTCTATCGGATCACGGATGTCGCGGTCCAGCTTGTTGACAAAGGTAAATATCGGCGTGTCCCGAAGTCGGCAAACTTCCATAAGTTTGATGGTCCGCTCTTCGACACCCTTGGCACCATCAACCACCATTAGCGCAGAATCCACCGCGGTCAGCACCCGGTAGGTATCTTCCGAAAAGTCCTCATGGCCCGGAGTGTCAAGCAGATTGACTACCCGACCCTTATACGGAAACTGCATAACAGAAGAGGTCACCGAAATCCCCCGCGCTTGCTCCATAGCCATCCAGTCAGAAGTCGCGTAACGGTCTGATTTCCTACCTTTTACCGCTCCGGCCACCTGAATCAGATTGCCGAACAGCAAAAGTTTCTCGGTGATTGTGGTTTTGCCGGCATCAGGGTGAGAAATGATAGCCAGCACTCGCCGGCGACCAATTTCGCTCTCTAATGATGCTGTCATTGACAAAGAAATCTCGCAGTGGTTGCAGGTGGATTGCAATATGACGGTATTGTAACAGCTGCTTAAACACGTCACATCAGCACTAGACAATGGATCTTCAGATGTCAGCGGCTTTTAGCTCAGAGCCGCCATGCATTACAATGAGTTTTTGCAATAAAGCCCGACAGACTGCCCATCAACGATCAGAACGGACCACATCATGGATTTTACTCTGACAGAACAACAATACGCTCTCCAGGAAGCGGTCAGAAAATTTGCGCAACAGGAACTCCCGGACATTGCTCGACAAATTGAGATTGACGACGAACCAGTGGATCTGGCCCTGCGCCGTCGCTATGGCGAACTCGGCTATCTGGGCGTGAATCTTGACAGTTCGGTCGGCGGCGGTGGGATGAGTCATCTCGACGCCGTGATCGTGCTGGAGGAAATTGCCAAAATTTCAATTGCAGTGGCGTTTCCAATATTCGAAGCCTGTTTTGGCCCCAGTTTGGCCATCGCCCACTTCGGCAACGAATCACTCAAGCAGCGCTACCTGCCCAAGGTCTGTGCTGGGGAGAAAGTTGTGGCAGTGTCCATGTCGGAGCCGGGTGCAGGATCCGCATTGACCGACCTGAGCACGCGGGGAGAAATCACCGGAGAAAAAATTATCCTCAACGGGACCAAGCGATGGTGCTCAGGCGCCGGTCACTCGGAAGCTTATGTGGTGTACTGCCGGCTGTCGGACGCTCCGGGCGCCAGAGGCATCGGGGCTGTGGTTGTTGACAAAGGCGCTGCCGGCTTCAGTTTCGGCAAGCGTGACCACCATATGGGATTCAGAGGTGTTTACAGTTGCGACATGTATTTTGACAATGTCGAAGTGCCACTAGAAAACATGCTCGTACCGGCCGGCAGTTTTGGCAAGCTGATGGATGCCTTCGATCTTGAACGCTGCGGCAACACCACCATGTCACTTGCGTTGGCGCAGTCAGCATTCGATTACGTGCTGAACTACAGTCAGCAGCGTGAGCAATTCGGCAAACCGCTTATAGATTTTCAGGCGGTACAGATACAGCTTGCCGAAATGAAAATGAAGTTGGAAGCTGCGCGGCTGCTTCTTTACCGAGCGGTGGTCAATGCCGAATCAGGCCTGCCGTCAATTGGAGAAAGCTCAGTTGCCAAATGCTTCGCAAACGAAGCAGTAAGAGAAGTAACGGGGAAAGCGATGCAGATCATGGGCGGATATGGCTATTCAAAGGAATTTCCCATTGAGCAAAAGCTACGTGATGCTTGGGGCTGGGGTATTGCAGGGGGATCCATCGATATTCAGAAAGTGAACATTACCTCTGCACTAGTGAACCGACGTTTCAGTCAGCGAACCACCTGAGCGATCTAATGCAGGAGTCGACCCGCCGGACGAAAGCGACGCTCGGCGAAATCGGGGTGGAGGATATCACTCTGTTTGACCAGCAAAAGATCATGTCGACAGAGATTATGATGCTCTATGCCCGAACGAACCTCGACGTCCTCCAGCAACACGCAAACGACATCATCATCGTCAACATCGGCGATGATGCAGGATTTAAAACCGTCCACCGTATTAATCGACGCCAGCGAACCTACATCGAACTGATAAACCGGAAAAGATCCACTGACATGCTGAAGTAATCCGTAGGAGGTGAAAGCAACGCCGAAGCCTGCCGCCGCGACCACGTTGATTATCTCCACTACTTCCGGATCGGTCAGATCAACCCGAACGGTCTCGGCAAGCGGCTGATTCGCCTCAAGCTGCCGGCGGTTGATCAGCCGAAGAAAAAGATCAATGTCTTCCTGATTCCATTCCAGCGTTTCTTCCGACACAGACCGCGTGCTGTCCGAGGACAGACTCTGCACGTTAGTTTCGATAGTAAGGTCTCGGACTTTGGTGTCCGGCGGACAAGGCACTATCATGGAGACGGAGCAGTATCCGTCGCTGCGCTCAGCGCTGAGGCGCCAGAGGAACGGAACCTCACTGCTCAGTTCGAACATAAGATATCGCTAACAGGAACGAGAAGTTTCATATTATTACTGAAATGTCGACGAAATGATTGACAAAATTAGCAGCGGCAGCAACTTTTTTTCGGATCTGACACCGTGACGATCAGGCCAAGTTAGCAGGCAATGCTCAAGCGGGTTCCAGCAGTTCTGATTAAAGTATTGAACAAGCTAGAAATTCTGATGGAGGGAGTCTTTTAAATTTTTCCACAGAATCTGTGGATAACTCAGTGGATAGTTTCTTCAATTCAGTTGCGAGGCGCGATTTTTTGTGAACCCCACTCAGATTGACTAAAATTTGAACAATATGTAATTTGTATGAAAATCAATGCCTTAAACTTTTTTGAACGATTATATAAAAATAAAACCCGCTGTTTTGTAGACTTTTCTGCCTGCTATGTTATTTTTGTGCATAAATTCACGGGTTAAAACGGCTTTTTTTAAAACGGCTTCGTTTTATTACTGTTTTTATTGAAGTTTTTGCCCCTATAATACCGTTCGTTCCTAAAACGTTTATGACCACTCATGGGGCAGGCTTCAGATAGTTCTCTTCTGCAAGCCATCAACAGCAATTATCCGACTTCTAGTCAGCTTCGGCTTCAGTATGTATAGAAACAATTGGATAGATTGCTCAAGTGGTGAAGCAGCGGTCAATCAGGTCCACACGACCTTTACCAGAGTTCTGGCATGCTCGTTGGTCACCTCTCGATGCCCCACGCTCCTTCTTTGGGTGTCACACGCCGCGCTTCGGTGGACTGCCACAGCAACGCAGACGCGATTTGGACCACTGGCCATCATGATAAACGAGGGTATGAAGCGCTTACTGTCATAGACCGGCTATCGACCTGACCAGTTACAGCAATAGGTTAACGAGTGGAAATGTCAGGAAATTCACTTAGACCTTACAATTTTATACGCCTTCTAGCCACGAGCTTATTGGGCTTGTCAGGGACGGCTAGCGGCCAAGACAGCCCTTACGCACAGCATTTAGACTGGCTGGGCCGGCAGG
>PBTW01000073.1 GCA_002729315.1 Gammaproteobacteria bacterium | reverse complement strand
TGCTTCCCAATCACACAGGGCTTGAATAACACGCTCAAGCTGAGATCCAGAGCTTTCGGCGATGATCGCTGCACTGAATTGCTGCGGGTGTAGGGCGCATTCAGTTGCTTCGTGCCGCCAACTCGAACTGCTGCCGGAAACAACTTTCTCACCGATAAAATTCAGGACCGTCTGGAGATCGTGCCTCTGCTGCATATCATCGCAGATCACGAGAATCGCCGATCCTTGAAAATTGGATTGATCTGAATTCATGCCTCGCTATACGCCCAGTCAAGAACTTCTCTGCTTGATAACTCGAGGTAGGCCATACGCGAAATATAGCAAATCATTCCTATGAACGCAGACTTAAAAAGTCCTGCATTCGGATAAAGGTGTGTTGAGTAAGACTACGGACAACCCAGAGCAATACGGCTGCCCCTTAAAGATATTAATTAATGAGACGCTATATCCTAAGCGGGCGGCGCCGGCAACGCCTGTCCTGCATCCAGGCAGCAGCCGGACAGCTCAAACAGGCCAGTTCACTGGATTGGGACCCTTGCGAGAAATACTACCAAATCAGCACGCGAACAATGACCGTAAACAAAACAGGTCACGAACCAGACCAAACTAGCAAGGAATCGGGCCCGAATTTGGGGAAAAGTGATGCCGAGCATAAGATCGCACAGGAATGCAGCCTAGATCCTGCGAAAATTGTTGAGGTGCATCGCAGAATTGAATCAGGAGAGTACACGGTCAATGCCCGGCGCATTGCCGGCAAATTATTCGATTTGGAATCGCAATTGTGCATCCTGGACCAGCCTGGCACTGAGTGCTAGCACCCCAGAACAAATCCAACAGGCAATATCTGAACCTCCCCTCTAAGAAACGCGCTTCACGGTTGTTTGCTTCAAAATTTCTGGCCAGATAGCCAAACGGTAATAGAACTGACCCACCTGACGCACTTGCAGGAATTCTCTGATGAAAACCTCTGCACTGTGACTTGTGTTCATCCGGCTGTTGGTTTTTAATACGCGGCCGATACAGCCCTTGAGAGTAGCCCGTCACCCGCGTATTGCCCGACCAGTTGTGCAAACGCGAATACAGTTAAGTGCCGGCTCATGGTTTCCAGTCGTGAATGCAGAAAATTTTTATATCGTCGCCACCGCCCCGAATGATCCGTCACTGCAAGTCAGGATCTCTGGCCCCTACCTGACTGAACAAGCGGCACATGCGGATCTGGAAGCCGCCATCGTAGAGGCCGCCGACATCGATCCGAGTGCAACAGAATACACTTACACGATCTCCAAAGTTGAGAGCCGCAAACCCGGTGTGATTCAGCACATGGCCGCTCACGGCTGACAAGCCTGCCGATCATGGTAGCCGGATATACGGTATGCGTGCATTTCGGAACGTAAGGATGTTAGATGCGCCAGCGCCGGTTGACTGATGATCCACGCAGTATTTCAGTCATAGTAATATCCGGACTTTCTCCGTTAAATCACATTTATAGGAATTTTGTTTAAGGAAATACTATGAAAAATAAGAGCGCCGGCAAGCGCTTCCGCCTCGCACTCGAAGCCAATCACCCACTTCAGATAGTGGGCACCATTAACGCTTACTGCGCCATGCAGGCGGAGAAAGCCGGGCATCAGGCCATCTACCTGAGCGGCGGTGGAGTAGCCAACGCCTCGTATGGACTGCCTGACCTGGGTATCACCAGCCTAAATGACGTAACTGCTGACGTCGAACGCATCGCGAATGCAAGCCAGCTCCCGCTGCTCGTGGATATTGATACTGGATGGGGCGGCGCCTTAAATATCGCGCGAACTATCAAAACGATGGAAAAGGCAGGGGCTGCAGCGGTCCACATTGAAGACCAGGTATCCCAAAAACGCTGTGGCCATCGGCCTAACAAATCCCTTGTCAGCCAGGCGGAGATGGTTGACCGCATCAAGGCGGCGGCAGATGCAAAACAGGACGACGACTTTGTCATCATGGCCAGGACGGACGCACTGGCCGTTGAGGGCATTGATGCGGCGATCGAGCGCGCAATCGCCTGCGCTGAATCGGGTGCTGACGCCATTTTTCCAGAGGCGATCCTAGAAATTGAGCAATACCAGCAGTTTGCCAATGCTCTAGACGTCCCGATATTAGCCAATATTACTGAATTCGGAAAAACGCCCCTGTTCAACTGCGAGACCCTGGATAAGGCAGGTGTTGCCATGGTGCTCTACCCGCTCAGTGCCTTCAGAGCAATGAGCAAAGCAGCTGAAGGGGTCTATCAGGCGATAGCCACAAATGGGGATCAGTTGTCAGTTGTTCCAGGCATGCAGACCCGAGAACAACTCTATGATGTTGTGGGCTATCATGCCTACGAACAAAGACTTGACAAACTATTCGAGAATTAAAGAATTAATCAAATCGTTTAAGAGACAAAGGTTGACGATTCTATCAATGGAGTGATCGATGGTAGACAAGAAACTTGGCGGTGCAGGCCTTCGTGGCCAAGTAGCCGGAGAAACCGCGCTGTGCACAGTCGGCAAGTCGGGTACCGGATTAACTTACCGCGGCTTCGATATCAGCGTTCTGGCTGAGAACGCCAGTTTCGAAGAAGTTGCGTTCCTGTTATTGCGGGGCCATTTACCGAATCAGAGAGAACTGGAAGAGTACCTCACCAAAATCATTCAAAACCGACGGTTGCCTGAGGCGCTAAAGGTCGTCCTAGAACGTCTTCCGGCGAGCGCGCATCCCATGGATGTGATGCGCACCGGCTGCTCAGTACTCGGTAATCTGGAAACCGAAACGGATTTCGAGCAACAGGACGAGGCCATTGATAGACTGCTTGCGATTCTGCCTGCAATTAGCTGTTATTGGTACAGTTTTTCTCATCATGGCAAACGGATAGAGACCGAGCTGGACGACCCGTCGATCGGCGCGCATTTTTTACACATGCTGTCCGACCAGCGACCTTCAGAACTGTTCAGTCAGGTGATGAATACTTCTTTAATCCTATATGCAGAGCATGAATTCAATGCTTCGACCTTCACCGCGAGGGTCTGCGCGTCAACGCTGTCTGACATACACAGCTGTATTGCAGCTGCCATAGGCAGCCTGAGAGGCCCACTCCATGGAGGCGCCAACGAAGCCGCCATGGAGATGATACAGACCTGGCAATCGCCTGACGAAGCTGAAGAAGCCCTGCTGGGGATGTTAGCGCGCAAGGAAAAAATCATGGGTTTTGGCCATGCAATCTACCGGGAATCAGACCCTCGCAATGTGATCATCAAGCAATGGGCAAAAAAGCTCGCGGATTCGGTGGGTGACACCGTTCTGTATCCAGTTTCCGTGCGCTGTGAGGAAGTCATGTGGCGTGAGAAACGCCTGTTCTGCAACGCAGACTTCTTTCATGCATCCGCTTACCATTTCATGGGCATCCCGACCAAACTTTTTACGCCGATATTTGTCATGTCCAGACTCACCGGCTGGGCAGCGCATGTCAAAGAGCAACGAGCCAACAATCGAATCATACGACCCAGCGCGGACTATATCGGACCGGAGTCATCTGACTGGATCGATATCCGCGACCGCTGAGCGTCAGCGGACAAACCTGCCCAGACTACTGCTGGATTTCAGGCTCACCAGAATATCGCGCATCGGAATACCAGCAGGCAGCCCGATTGCACTGGACTCGGGCCATTGTAACGCTCTCGAATCAGCTGACAGCAGCGCCAGTGAGTCAATCGAAGCTTGAATTCTGCTGCAGAACCCCCACGTTTTTGTCACGTGGGGCTCAAAAGAGCCCGCGTTACGAGTCCGACCATTCGGTGGACACTTGTATTCATATTGCTTAACTGGCCGTCAGGGCCTAACCATGAGGATATGTCATGAGAAAATTAGATTTCGCACCACTTTACCGTTCTACCGTAGGTTTTGATCACCTCTCATCGCTATTGGAAACCGTGAATCGTAGCGACAGCAGCACACAAACCTACCCGCCCTACAACATCGAATTGCTGGAACAGGACCAGTATCGGATCACCATGGCAGTGGCCGGTTTCACCAGCGAGGAGCTGGATATACAAACCGAACAAGGGACGCTCAACGTGAAAGGCCGTCGCGATAATGACGGACTGGAGCATAATTATCTGCATCGTGGAATCGCTGCACGCAATTTCGAGCGGCGCTTCCAATTGGCCGATCATATTGAAGTTCAAGGTGCCCGGTTGGAACACGGACTCCTGCATATCGATCTAATCAGAGAACTCCCTGAAGCAATGAAGCCGAAACGGATCCCCATAGGAGACGGTTCCGGCAAGTTGATCGACATCAAGAAAGACTCTCGCAGCGTTGCCTAAGCGCTCGTCACAGCAGCCTGCTGGCACCAGCAGGCTGCATCTGGCTTTCGAACTGAGTCTTATCTGCAGTACTGTGGTTAGACTGCCCGCGCTCGACACAGCGCTACTTAGACTCAATCCAGCATGTGAACAATAAGCCCGCTTTTTAGCTTAGGCTCGAACCACGTAGATTTCGGTGGCATCACTTCACCGGCATCAGCGACGGACATCAGACTTTCAATGGACGTGGGATAAAGTGCGATAGCTGCCTGCCACTTTCCAGAATCCACCCTCTTCTCTAGCTCTTCGAGACCGCGAATCCCTCCCACAAAATCAATTCTTTTGTCTGTTCTCTGGTCATGGATTCCCAGAATGGGCCCGAGCATGGTCTGCTGCATGATACTGACATCCAGCGAATCCACTGGATCACTCTCGTTAACTCGGGATCTCCCAAGATCGCTGAGCACAAGGTGGTACCAACGATTTTCCAGATAGAGTCCGAATTGCTGCGGTGATTTCGGTTTCGCCTCACTGGCACTTCCGACCCGTTTGATCACGAAATTACCGCCCAATTCTGCCAGAAACTCCTGCGCCGTTTTGTCGCCAATATCTTTGATGATCCGGTTGTAATCCAGTATTTGCATCTGGTTATGTGGAAAGAGAACGACCAGAAAAAAATTATAGGATTCCTCTCCTGAGTGCTCAGGGTTCCTATCCCGATGCAGGTTGCGAACCCGGGACGCGGCCGCTGAGCGGTGATGACCATCAGCCACATATAGACAATCCAGGTCGTTGATTGCGGTCTCGAGAGCCGCAATGCTCGTCTCATCCTTAATTGACCAAAAGGTATGATGGGTATCGTCTTCAGCCTGAAAATCATAGTCTGGATCACTTAGTACGATCCCTGCTACCAGTGCGTCAACCTGTGCCTGGGCCTCGTAGGTCACGAAGACGGGCCCTACCTGCGCCCCCAGCGCATCCATATGACGGACACGGTCATCCTCTTTGTCCGGTCGCGTAAATTCATGCTTTTTAATCAGATCGGCTTCATACGCATCCACAGACGCGACCGCAACAATCCCAGTCTGAATGTGCTCACCCATGATCTGCTGATAAACGTATAGTGTGTCTTCATGATCCCGAACCAGCGCCCCCTGCTGCACCAACTTGTCGAGGTTTTCGCGCCCTTTAGCATACACGCTGGGGTCATAGGGACTCACCTCGGGCGCCATATCAATTTCCGGTTTATTGATGTGCAGGAAGCTCAGAGGGTTCCCGTGCGCTAAAGCAAAAGCCTCTTCTCGATTGAGCACATCATAAGGGTGGGAGGCAATATCGGCGGCCAGCTCGCGAATTGGGCGTAAACCGCGAAAAGGTTTAATGAGTTTCATAGGTTTTCCAAACTGGTCGGACAGTTAATAGCACACACGGTTTCAACCCTGGAAAGACAGACTGGCGCAATTGACTTGGGAAAAATCCCGAATCACCTTCCAAGAACACCAATTGCCGCGTGGCACTGCATGCTTGCGCTTCTGATGCCAAGCATGCAGCGAGCCACTCGCTATTGTCTCACGATTTGAGAAAGCCGGTAAAATCGACAGGGTGCAATCGAACCTGCGGAAGCCGAACTCCTGGGCCAGCCAAAGTGAACGACACGGACGAAAACGACAAACCCGCCAGAGGCTTCTCTGAATTCAGAGTGTGATTACCGCGTCCAGGGCAACCCTGATTTCACGTTGAGAAAACCCCCTTGCTTCAAGGAAACGTGAAAGTTTTTTGTGCTCAGGACCGGCAAATGCGAGAACCCGATGAGGGACATCAGCTGGAGAAAACAACTTTTTTTCGATCAATTCACGCGCTTTGTGCAACCAGCAGTCGTCATCGGGATGAAGCATCTGATCTACCAGATAGGGATCTACCCCCTTACTGATCAGATCGTTGCGGATATGGAGGTATCCAAAGCCTCGTTCCAGACGGTAGCGGATCCGCGACTCGGTATAGCGCTCGTCAGACTGCAGGCCGTCTATGGTCAAGCGCGACAGCACAGCCAGTACCAGCGTCGAGCTTAAATCAGGGAATTTTCTGATGAGTTTAGTTTTGAGTTCGTGCAGGGAGTGTTCCCGGCGGGCCAAGTAATCCATGGCGGCCCGCCGGAGAACTGGGACATCTTTGGTATCGATGTTTTCCATCACATCCAGAGCCCTAAACTTGGAGCTTAGGTGGCGGATTTACTTTTCGCGTCGGCGAGAACAACAACGTCCTCACTTGCAGCAATAGCATCTGCTTCGCTATCTTCCTCCAAAAGCTCGGCGCGGATTGACGCTTCGATTTCCTCAGCAATACTTTGATTTTCTTCGAGATACAGGCAGACGTTCTTTTTGCCCTGCCCGATCTTCTCACCTTTATAGGCATACCAGGCTCCCGATTTATCAATCAAGTTTAGCCGTACGCCAAGATCAATGACTTCACCGAGGTGGTGAATCCCTTGACCATACATAATCTGGAATTCTGTCTGGCGGAATGGCGGCGCTACCTTGTTCTTAACCACCTTAACCCGCGTTTCATTTCCCACCACTTCATCGCCTTCTTTGATTGAGCCAATACGGCGAATATCCAGGCGAACTGAAGAGTAGAACTTGAGCGCATTACCACCAGTCGTCGTTTCAGGAGAACCGAACATGACACCAATCTTCATGCGAATCTGATTGATGAAGACCACCAGAGTATTCGAATTTTTGATGTTAGCAGTCATCTTTCGCAGTGCCTGCGACATCAGCCTCGCCTGCAGTCCCATGTGGCTGTCACCCATGTCTCCCTCAATCTCCGCCTTGGGGGTCAGTGCCGCCACTGAGTCAACTACCACAACATCCACCGCTCCTGAACGCACCACCATGTCGCAAATTTCCAGGGCCTGCTCACCAGTATCGGGCTGGCTGACCAACAAGTTTTCAACATCTACCCCGAGATTATCCGCATAGATTGGGTCCAGTGCATGCTCTGCATCAATGAATGCACAGGTTCCACCGGCCTTCTGGGCCTCAGCGATCACCTGCAGTGTCAGGGTGGTTTTACCAGAGGACTCCGGGCCATAAATTTCAACAATCCGCCCACGAGGCAATCCGCCTATTCCCAGTGCAATGTCCAGACCCAGTGACCCGGTAGAAATCGCTGGAATAGCAACTCGCTCAGTGTCACCAAGGCGCATCATGGAACCCTTGCCAAACTGCCGCTCGATCTGCGCCAGAGCAGCGGAAAGTGCTTTTTCTTTATTACCATTATCTTCAATCATAGTTGTATCCTTGTAGTTAACTTACAACTGATGCCTGGTTCCCTGAGTAATCTAGTTGTCCTCAAAACCTGTCGCCCAATCTGGCGCGAGTCGCAGGCTAAACGTCAACCGGTTCTCGCAATGCTCAGAGGTACAGCAGGTTTCCTGATTGCCCAGCTTGGTGGGCTCTGCAGAGTAGTTTTTCCTCAACTACCTGCTAAATCTCCCGTCATATGCAGTCCAAGCGAAGGCTAGCTGTACATTACTTCCTCATTCGACGGGCGCATGATCAAGGCTGTGGATCTGGTGAAGCGTATAGCCAGCGAGCCCGATGTAACACTGTATAAACAGATGGACCGGATTAAAGCAGCATTTTACTGTATATACAACCAGTATAGTGGCCGAAATAAGAATTCCTTTAGCGTTCTGTAGAAAAGTAAGCCAGCAGGCCCGACAGCGCTTTAAGTATGGTCGCTTGACGAACAGCTTCTCGGTCACCACTGAATAAAAAGTGACGGGCTCGGACATCATGGCCCAGCTGCCAAGCAATCCAGACGGTACCGACGGGTTTGCTGACGCTACCGCCTTCTGGGCCTGCAACGCCACTCACCGCTACCGCCAAATCCGCCCTGCTTTTGCGAAGAGCCCCTTTCACCATAGCGCGGACCGTTTCCTCGCTGACCGCCCCTGGGGCATCCGGCTCAAAAAGCACGGCAGGCACATCAAGCATCGATTGCTTGGCTTCGTTTGAGTAAGTCACAAAGCCACTGTCAAACCACCTCGAACTGCCCGCCAACGCCGTTATCGCCTGAGCAATACCACCTCCGGTGCAGGATTCTGCGGTTACCATAACAAGATTCGCTTTTAGGAGATGATCAGCGAGCGCCTCCACCCTGCGTTTGATTTCGATGTTGTCAGACTCGTTCATAGCGCCATCATATCTGCTTTATTTGGATCAAGAAAATCGACAAGAATCGCTCATATTCGAGACATAATCTGTGTAGAATGAGTCTAGAAACAGGCAAGATAATTCCGCTTTTACTCGACCGCAAAACCGTCCTTGGCTGAAAAATCCGCACATACCCCGATGATGCAGCAATTCCTGCGCATCAAGGCGCAACACCCTAATGAACTGCTGTTCTACCGTATGGGAGATTTCTATGAGCTCTTCTACGATGATGCGAAATCCGCTTCAGATCTGCTTGCCATCACGCTGACAGCAAGGGGCAAGTCAGCCGGTGAGCCGATACCGATGTGCGGCATTCCGTTCCATGCTGCTGATCGCTATCTGGCAAAACTGGTTGAGGCCGGCATCTCTGTTGCCATCTGTGAACAAGTCGGCGATCCGGCGGCAAGCAAAGGTCCCGTTGCGCGCGAGGTAGTCCGGGTCATTACCCCAGGCACCGTAAGTGATGAGGCGCTGCTGGACGAGCGCAAAGACAACTGCTTGATGGCTATCAGCACCGCCCATGCGGAGCGGGCAGAGTCATCCTACGGCATTGCCACCCTAAACATCAGTAGTGGTCGACTCGTTTTCAGCGAGGTCTCAGGAAGCGACGCGCTACTAAGCGAAATCGAGCGTACCAAGCCGGCAGAAGTGCTGATGCCAGATAATGCCCGGGCCCTTCATCAGCTGGTCCGGCACCCTGCCCTTCGACAGCGCCCAATCTGGGAATTTGATGAAGCGAATGCCAAGCGACTACTGATTGCTCAGTTCGGAGTCAAAGATCTAACTCCGTATTCCTGCGAAGACCTCCACCTGGCTGTGCAGGCGGCGGGATGTCTTTTCCAGTATGCGAAGGAAACCCAGCGCTCGGAGTTGCCGCATCTGCAGGCAATACAGGTTGAGCAACCCGGCGATTGCGTCATCCTCGACGCGGCCAGTCGGCGCAACCTCGAGATCGACACCAATTTATCCGGCGGCACCAACAACACTCTGCTGTCTGTTCTTGACACATGCGCCACGGCCATGGGCAGCAGGCTGATGGGGCGCTGGTTGAGCCGTCCACTCAGAAATCATAAAGAACTGATTAAGCGACAAAATATGATTACAGCACTCCGGCAGGACTACCTCTTTGAGTCCTGCGTTGCGACTTTGCGCGGTATTGGAGACATGGAACGCATCCTAGCACGTCTAGGTCTGAAAACTGCACGGCCTCGCGATCTGGTCAAGCTCAAAGACAGCTTAGCGCTGTTGCCCGAACTGCAGGCTTTACTCAACAACAGCGAGAGCACCGAACTGAAGGACCTCGCGACACGAATAACAGAATTTCCCGAGCAACAGACCTTGTTAGCCTGTGCACTGGAGGAAAATCCACCAGTTGTTATCCGGGATGGCGGCGTCATCGCATCCGGCTACGACGCGGAACTCGACGAATTACGCAATCTCAGCGGCAACGCCGGGCAGTACCTAATTGACCTGGAACTGAGAGAAAAAGAGCGCACGGGAATAAGTACGCTTAAAGTTGGCTTCAACCGCGTTCACGGCTATTACATCGAAGTCAGCAAAGGGCAGTCATCCATCGAATTACCACCGGCTTACATCAGACGACAGACTCTGAAAAATGCCGAGCGGTTTATTACGCCGGAACTGAAGGAGTTCGAAGAAAAGGTTCTCAGCGCGAACAGCAAGGCATTAGCCCGGGAAAAAACTCTTTATGAGGAATTGCTTGAATCCCTTGCGGAAGAGCTCTCAGCACTGATCGGGAGCGCAGAGGCCATTGCCAGTTTAGATGTTCTGCAAAGCTTGGCTGAGCGGGCCTGCACATTAAACTACTGCCGGCCTGAACTGACCTCTTCATGCGGCATCGCTATCACTGAAGGGCGCCACCCGGTCGTTGAATCCGTGTCAAGGGACAGCTTCGTTGCCAATGACACAGAACTGGATGACAAGCAGAAGATGCTTATCATTACCGGCCCTAATATGGGGGGGAAGTCGACCTATATGCGACAGACTGCGCTCATCGTTTTGCTTGCGCTATGCGGCAGCTGTGTCCCTGCCCGGGCAGCAACTATCGGGCCCATGGACCGAATCTTTACCCGTATTGGTTCTTCTGACGACCTCGCCGGGGGTAGGTCAACATTTATGGTTGAAATGACCGAGACAGCGAATATTCTCCACAACGCCACAGCCAACAGCCTGGTGCTGATGGACGAAATAGGCCGTGGCACGAGCACTTTTGACGGGCTGTCACTCGCCTGGGCAGCGGCGATCTATGTCGCAGAGAAGCTTCGGGCCTATACCTTATTTGCGACCCACTATTTCGAACTCACCGCACTCGCTGACAGTTTTCCAAACATCAGCAATGTCCACCTCGACGCTGCAGAGCATGACAGCGGCGTGGTATTTCTGCACAGTGTCAAAGCCGGTCCGGCCAATCAAAGCTATGGTCTGCAAGTTGCCCAACTGGCCGGGATTCCGATACCAGTCATTCAATCCGCCCGTGAGAAACTTAGCCAGTTGGAGCGGAATGACTCCCATCCGGGCAGTGTCACCCAAGAGCCTGCCGGAACTGAAGAAACACCGCTGCAAGCCGAACTCTTCAGGGTACCAGCTCATTCAGCGCTGAGCTTCCTGGAGAAAATTGATCCTGACGAAATTTCCGCCAAGGAGGCGCTTGCCATTCTATATGATCTAAAGAAGCGCCTTTCGCAGTAGCTACCTGCTTGGGAAAACTCGATTAAATACTGCTAGAATTGCCATCCGGTTGGGAGTCGGCAGACGTAAATTCAACACTTCAAACTGTCGGCATCATCGATACTGAGACTGACGTAAAAAGCTGAGGAGTAGGGATAAGTCGAATCATGACATTCGTCGTTGGAGATAACTGTATTCGTTGCAAACACACGGACTGTGTAGAAGTTTGCCCGGTTGACGCTTTTTACGAAGGCCCCAACTTTCTGGTGATTCATCCAGATGAATGCATCGATTGCGCACTTTGCGAACCCGAATGTCCGGTAGACGCAATTTATGCCGAAGACGAGCTCCCAGAGGACCAGCAAGAGTATCTAAAACTAAACGCAGAACTCGCGGAGATCTGGCCCAACCTGACAGAAAAGAAAGATTCCTTTCCAGAGGCGGAACAGTGGGCTGATAAGCCCAACAAACTTCAGTATTTGGAACGCTAGGTAGCCTTCAGGCCGGCGTCAGCCGAGCAGAGGCCCAGAGCGCTAGCTGAAGCGCCCTACCGGCTATTTTCGATACGTCGGCGACCCAACAGTCCTTAACAGAAACACTAGGGAACCAAACGACTCGGAAGGAGTAGCGAAGGATCTACAGGCTCGCCCTCCCGCCGGATCTCAAAGTGAAGCACCGGCGCACCTTGGGCATTCACGCCAAGTTCCGCGATTTTTTCCCCCGCAGTCACCCGACGACCCTCATGCACCAGCATGACACGATTGTGAGCGTAGGCACTTAGATAGTCATCAGAGTGCCTGATAATGATCAGGTTTCCCGTTCCCTGGACACCCCTGCCTGAATACACGACGTCACCGCTCGCTGCGGCAAGAACAGGGTCGCCGAACGCGCCAGAGATGTCGACCCCTTTGGTGAGCTGAGGCTGAAATGCGGTCACTACTTGTCCTTTATGAGGCCATAACCAGTTCAGCTGGCCAGCAATGGGCTCAGCGTCAGAATGCCTCGGTAAACTGGGGGATTCACCACCAAGCGGTACGGCGTTGATTGCTGAGTTAATCCCTTCACCCACAGCTTGCGCTGCTGCGTCGGCGATTGCAGCTGCCGCCTTTAGCTGCAGCTGCTGCCCGACGAAGATGGTGTATGGAGGATTGAGCCCGTTCGCTAGAGCTAAAGTTTTATAGTCCACATCATATTGAAATGCTATCGAAAACAGCGTATCACCAGCGCTCACCAAATGTGATACCGGCGTGGCCACAAGATTGAAATCAGAAGCGGATGCTGTCTCAACTGGTGTCGGCGGCCTTTCAAAAATCGGCTCACGCAGGGCTGTGTTGGGAGTAATTGGCTGTCGAGCCACTCCCGAGGCATCTTGCGGCGCCGCCCGAGAGACCGCAGCATCAGATAGGGCTTCCCTAACGCTGGTGACAATATCGGGAAGCGTTTCTCCGGAAAGCAGTCGGCTCGGGCGCGACGTTTCTATCAGTTGCTTGTCGCCGCTGTTGTTACTGCTCAATATCATTGGAGAAGTCCGCTCAAGTCGCTGACTCTGCTCTGACACTGGCGCCTGATGCGAATTACAGCTAGCCAAAGTGATCGTTATCAGCGTGAACAGCGCTTTTTTGGTTACCGGACTTAGCGGCCGATATGTTCGGGAGGTCGCCATGCTCATGATTCGACAACCGGATCGGTATCTCTTGCCTGGGGCTTTTGTGAAGACGACCGGTCAAGCAACAGAACTGCTGCTGCCCCTGTAAGGAAGCACAGTGCAACAGATACTAATTGAGGATCATTTCCGGTCGTCTCTGAATAAGTTAGCGGCCAAACAGGGGCCGATTGTAGCGGCCAGGCACTATTCATTGAGCCTGCCGCTCGCCAAGGCCAAAGGGCCGGAAGAGAGCCAAGTAACATACCGCAAATAGCGCTGAAACAAAGCGCACGATGAATGCGCAGTAAGCGTGACAGCAAACGACTGAATAAGAGCAACCCCGCCAAGCATCCGGCGAGGAACACGCCAATGCGCAACCAGTAAAGGCTGGTTAGCGCGATTAGCATGGTGTCGTAGGCACCCAGCAGTATCAGAATAAAAGCTCCTGAAAGGCCGGGCAGAATCATCGCGCTGACGGCGACGAGCCCGCAGAAAAACAGATAAGCAAGATTCAATTCTGACGCGCCCGCAGGCTCTAACAAACCGACCAGAGCGGTTGCCAGGATTCCACAAAGCGCTGCCGCAATGAACCGCAAACGCAGCAAAGGGATCTCGCTGGACAACAGCGCCACAGACGCAAGAATGAGCCCGAAGAAAAAAGCCATTAGCGCTTCAAAGTGATTACTGAGCAAATAGAGCACTGAATTTGCAGACAGAAGCAACCCCGATACCATGCCGAACGCCAGAATTATCAGAAAACTGCCGTTTATATGACGCCATGCCTCATACAGTTTGAGTTGCAAAAGCAAGCGCACAAAAGTGATATCAAGCCGCCGAATACTGAAGATGAGCTCTTCATAAATCCGGGTAACTACCGCAATAGTGCCGCCAGAAACTCCGGGTACAGAATCTCCCAAGCCCATGGCAAAGCCCCTCCAGAACAGAGGAAAAAATTCGCGCTGTCGGCGATCGGGGTTTAGCGTGAAGTCTACCACTGTTGTCTATAATACCTCGGTATTCGAAGCAGTCTAGGATTGTGCCAGCCCCGCCAGCAAGGGCACGAAGCGAACTTTATCCAATATTTGCTCAGTGAATTGTGAGCCCTCACGGCGAATCAACTTAAGCTCCTGATAGTCGTCACTGCCGATGGGAATAATCAAACGGCCACCATCAGCAAGCTGCGACGGCAACTCTAATGGAACCTGGCGGGGCGCTGCGGTGGTGATAATGGCATCGAATGGCCCGCGATCAGCCCAGCCCAGACTCCCATCGTCATGCCTGAATTCTATATTGCGTAATCCGAGGGCCCGCAGATTTTTCTTGGCGCGTTCTGACAGCGCTTTGATCCGCTCGACTGTAAAGACCTTCTTGGCAAGCTGAGCAATCACGGCGGTCTGGTATCCGCAGCCGGTTCCGATCTCAAGTACTCTGGTCATGGTGCCAGTTTTCGCAATCGCCTCGCTCATGCGGGCAACCATGTAAGGCTGCGAGATTGTTTGATTATGCCCGATAGGCAACGCCACGTCTTCATAAGCCCGATGCGCAAGCGCTTCATCCAAAAAAATATGGCGGGGGGTCGAACGCATGATTTCAAGCACCTGGATACTCTGAATGCCCTGATCCATCAACCGACGGAGCAGTCTCTCGCGGGTCCGCTGCGACGTCATGCCGATTCCACTTAGATTCTGCATACGACTCAATATCCTATTTACTCAAAGGGTGTGAGTGATCAGCACCAGGAAAATCCTCTACCTGGCACACTTCTCGGAGCAGACTGGTCGCATAGGCCCCCGTCGGCAAGCTGAATGATAGCTCCAGAGTTTCTGAATCCAACCAATGCCAACCGAGGCGTTCTATTCTGAAGCGTAAGGGGCGACGCCCTTCCTCTACTCCCCACCGAACCAACCCATTTACAATTTCTGAAAATTCTTCGCATACTGATCTCTCCATATCGGCCGCAATCCCCCGAGTTACATACCTATAATTGCTCCTTTGCTTGCCAGGCAGCAGTCCCGTGGGGTGTATGTCCAGACTCTCCAGCCGATCAACCAAATCTTGATTCCAGGAGTTGGCTGACACAGTAAAAAAGCGCTTGGTTTTGTCCAGACTTAACACATCACCCTCGACATAAGTCGACCAGTGATCACAGCGAATCCGACGAGAGAGCAGCTGATTAAAAACATAGGCTCTTGCAGCTGAAAAGAGAATTGACCGCGTTTCGCGGCGTAAATGCTTAGCATGACCCTGCTCTTCCGGCTGCCGGAGCATGGCCAATGCCTCCGGAAGATTGCTTTCCTCACGACCATAACGCTGACTGCCAAAGTAATTGGGCGCCCCGGATGATTCGACAAGCTGCAACCTGCGCTCGAAGTCCCGCGCACAACCAGAGAAATTTCTGAGCAAGAGTCGGAACTGGTTCGATTTGTGCGAGCCAATGCGTAGCTTCCGGTAATTACGCTCCACTCTCAGTATTTCGAGACCCGCCTCCTCGAAGCGCGCAGAGATACCCTCGTTCAGCTGCGCAACTCTGGCGCTATACCATTGACGAGTCCGAGCCCGCCGGTCCTTCATACCCGAATACCCGACATCCCGTTCATCGATGGCCAGAATTCGTGAGATCTTTCGCGCAGCCTCTCTGGTGGACTGACCAGATTTTTCAACCAGAAGCATCAGGTGCTCACCATCACCGCTGGGCTCAAATCCTAATGTCTCAGCGACAACAAAGTCGTCAAGACGCTGTTTAATTCTGGCAGTGTGCTCAGGCCTGCCCAGCGCGTAGGCCTGAGACTCTAGCGGCAGAAACGATTCCCGCCCGCTCACGTTAGGTAGCTGAGCTCAGTAGGGTGACACAATGGCAGGCGATACCTTCCTCACGCCCTATAAATCCGAGCCCCTCCGTGGTGGTAGCTTTAACATTAACTTCCGAAGCCTTCAGACCCATCTGATCCGCCAACCGCTCACGCATCGCCTCACGGTAAGGCGCAAGTTTTGGCGTCTGCGCCATTACTGTGATATCCACATTCACCGGATACCAGCCTTTATCTGAGGCGCGCTCAAGAACCTGTTTTAGCAACAAAATGCTGTCAATATTGGCAAACTCCTTATCCGTATCAGGAAAATGTTGGCCGATATCTCCCTCACCGATCGCTCCCAGGATGGCGTCGCAAATTGCGTGCAGCACAACATCACCGTCCGAGTGAGCGAGAAAACTTCTGGGCTCTTCGATCTTGAGCCCACCGAGCATCAGAGGTTTGTTAGAATCAAATTTTTCGCCAAACCGGTGAACGTCAAACCCATGACCTATTCGAAACATGCCTGTGCTCATGGGCTTCCCACACCCGGTGAATTTTGTTGTCGCATTATGGCTTCTGCAAGCAAGAGGTCAGATTCCTCGGTGATCTTGATGTTATCCGTGCTACCCGGAACTATGACAGGTGACAATCCAAGGGACTCAATCGCGGCAGAATCATCTGTTACGATCCTATTTTGATCAGCAGCGAGTCGCAGGGCGCGTTTCAGGACATGAAAACGAAATATCTGAGGCGTCAGCGCTCGGTACAGCTCGGTACGATCGACAGTTCCGGTGATCTCACCCTCATCATTGACTCGCTTCAACGTATCGGAGACCGGTGCTGCGAGCAAACCGCCAACGTCATGGTTGGAAACCACATCAATCAAACCGTCTACCTCTGAGGGCTTAACGCAAGGTCGTGCAGCGTCATGCACCAAAACCCAGTCGTCAGACGCCAACTCAAACTCCAAAATCTTCAGTGCATTAAGCACTGAATGACAGCGCTCTTCTCCCCCACGCGCTATCCTTACGTTCAGACTCTCCGGAATCTCAGCAGAAACTGGAGTTTTATCATCCGGGCGCAAGACTAAGACCAGTCCAGAAAGCGTCCTGACGCGCCCCAGGCGTTCCAGGGTATGATGCAGAATCGTTTTTCCACAGATCGATAAATATTGCTTGGGGATCTCAGCCCCCAATCGCTTGCCGACCCCCGCTGCTGGCACAATAGCCCAAATTGCCATTCGTCACTCATTACGTAGGATCGAATTTGCCCGCAAAAACCACCTTCCTCGCGTCCCCCGCCTACTCGATAACAAGAATGAACGTCTCATCACTGCCTATCATGCCCAGTTCGGAGCGCGCCCTTTCCTCCACAGCCTCAAGACCCGTTTTTAGATCGAGCACTTCAATCTCTAACAGCCGATTTCTCGCCTGCAGATCTGCGTTGACCCGGCGCTGGTTGTCCAGCACTTGCTCCAAAACATTCAGCGTACGAACGCTGCCTTCGCCCACCCAGAGCTGATACTGCAGGATCAGAATTAAAATACCCAAAGAGCCGAGCAAAACTTTCATTGTCGTTAGAAAGCCCCCCTGAACCTGGCGAATTCACCGATTCCGTTGTATTGAGCCGAGGTTCCCAGCATCTCTTCGATTCTTAACAGCCTGTTATATTTAGCAACGCGATCAGAACGGCACAGTGAACCGGTTTTAATCTGACCCGCTGCGGTCGCCACAGCAAGGTCAGCGATTGTCGTATCAGCAGTCTCCCCAGAGCGGTGCGATATCACCGTGGTGTAGCCGGCCGTTTTCGCCAAATTGATCGCCTCTAAAGTCTCACTAAGTGAGCCTATCTGATTAAATTTAATAAGAATAGAGTTAGCCACTCCCTCCTCGATCCCGCGTTTGAGGATTCTCTTATTGGTCACAAACAAGTCATCACCCACCAATTGAATTTTATCGCCTATTTTGGCGGATAATTTAGTCCATCCCTGCCAATCTGATTCATCCATGCCGTCCTCAATGGATAATATCGGGTAGTTTTTTGTCAGCTGCTCGAGATACTCCACGAACTCATCCGAACTGTAACTCTTTCCTTCTCCTTTGAGGACATACTTACCGCCTGAATAAAACTCGGAGGCCGCGCAGTCGAGCGCCAGATGAATATCCTCACCAATTCGAAAACCAGCTTTATCTACCGCGAGTAAAATCACATCCAGTGCTGCTGCATTGGTAGGCAGGTCTGGTGCAAAGCCTCCTTCATCACCGACTGCGGTACTGAGCCCCTGTTGCTGCAGAACTGACTTCAGCGCATGAAAGATTTCAGCGCCGTATCGAAGCGCTTCCCGAAAACTCGGCGCCCCTGTAGGTTGAATCATGAACTCCTGAATATCCACGTTGTTGTCGGCATGCTCGCCGCCATTGACGATATTCATCATGGGGACTGGCAGCGAAAATTGATCCTCGCGGTTTAGCTGACCCAAGTAGGCGAACAGTGACACCCCAGCCTCTGCAGCGGCGGCTTTTGCTGCCGCAAGTGATACTGCCAGAATGGCATTGGCGCCCAGCACTGATTTGTTCTCTGTCCCATCAAGGTCGAGCATCACTTGATCCAGACCAGCTTGGTCGCTGACCTCAAATCCTAGAAGGGCATCATGAATCTGGGTATTGACGCGTGTTACCGCGGCTTGCACCCCTTTACCGGAATAGCGCTGCGGATCTTTATCTCTCAGTTCCAGCGCTTCTCTGGAACCGGTTGAGGCACCTGACGGCGCACAAGCACTACCTTGCGCTCCACTGGCCAGCACCACGTCCGCTTCGACGGTCGGGTTCCCGCGCGAATCCAGTATTTCTCTAGCATGTATAGAGGTAATGTTTGACATTTCAATACCTTATAGTATTTTCTCAGAATTTCCTGCTACAGAGTCACTAGCTCAGGCTGAGCTTTAATCAATTCATCGAGCGCCTTCATTTGGCGAAGAAAAGGCTCCAGAGCGTCCAGGCGGAGCGCACATGGACCATCACATTTGGCTTTATTGGGGTCTGGATGCGCCTCAAGAAACAGACCGGCAAGCCCCTGTGAAAGGCCCGCCTTGGCCAAATGGGTAACCTGCTCCCGGCGCCCTCCAGCCCCGTGGGCAAGAGCCCCGGGTTGCTGCAGCGCATGGGTCACATCAAACAGGACCGGAAAACCAAAGCGCTTGAGAGTATGGAACCCCAGCATATCCACTACCAGGTTGTTATAACCGAAACTGCTGCCTCGCTCACACAACATCAGCCTCGCATTTCCGGATTGTTCAAATTTCTCCAGAATGTGGGACATTTCTGCAGGCGCAAGAAACTGTGCTTTTTTTATATTTATCGCAGCGCCGGTTTTTGCCATCGCCTCAACAAGATCTGTCTGACGGGATAAAAACGCTGGCAGTTGAATCACATCTGCGACCTCTGCCGCCAATGCAGCCTGATGAGGCTCGTGAACGTCAGTGATTATCGGGAGACCGAGAGTCGATTTGACCTCTTCCAGCCACTGCAGCCCAATCTCCAGACCAGGGCCACGGTAGGAATGCGGCGATGACCGGTTTGCCTTATCAAAAGATGCCTTAAAAACGAGGGGGGTCCCGACCTTCTGCGAAATCTGCTGAAAGCAGGCTGCCGTTTCAAGGCTTAGTTCCCTCGATTCGAGAACGTTGAGCCCACCGAACAGCACAAAAGGCTGGTCGTTACCGACGGGAATGCCAGCAATGGATATTTGTTGAATGTTCATGCACAGTAATCAGTCATTGATCCGGTGACGCTCAGGCACTGGCAGATTCTGCCACGAAACCCATCTCGGTGGCCCCTTCACCGAACTGATGCAAATTATAGGCAATGGCAGCCTCAATGAAGCCGCTGAACAGTGGATGTCCCTCTCTTGGTGTCGAGGTGAACTCGGGGTGGAATTGACAGCCTACGAACCAGGGGTGATCGGGCACTTCAACGACCTCCACCAACGTACCATCCGCCGATTTTCCAACGAGCTTAAGGCCTGCATCCGACAGTACATTGATATAATCGTTGTTGAACTCGAAGCGATGACGATGTCGCTCAACAATTTCGCTCTGTCGATAACATTGGTGAGTAGTTGAGTCAGTCTCCAACAGGCATTTTTGCCCTCCTAGGCGCATTGTACCGCCCAGATCCGAATTTTTGTCCCTGACCTCCGTAGTTCCTGCTGAGGTCGTCCACTCGCTGATGAGAGCGATCACCGGATGCTCGCAGTCTTGCTCAAATTCCGTGCTGTTGGCCTTGCTCAATCCGGCCACATGTCGCGCGTACTCAACCACAGCCGCCTGTAATCCCAAGCAAATTCCGAGAAAAGGAATCCTGTACTCTCTGGCATACTGTGTCGCTAGGATCTTGCCCTCAAATCCGCGTTCACCGAAACCTCCCGGTACGAGAATGGCGTCGTGACCGGCCAAGACTTCAACGCCTTTCTCCATGACTTCTGCCGAGTCAATGTAGCTTATCTCTACCCTTGTGCGAGTCTTAATACCGGCATGCAGGATCGCTTCATTAAGCGACTTGTAGGCATCAAGAAGCTCCATGTATTTGCCGACCATCGCAAGTTTGACGATCCTCTCCGGATTGAGCTGGGCATCAACGACTCTGTCCCATTCCGAGAAGTCTGCTTTCGGGCAGTCCAGATGTAGTTTCTTCACAACTATGTCATCAAGCCCGGCGGCGCCCAGAATAGAGGGCACGCGATAGATAGAGTCTGTGTCCGGCAAGCTTATTACCGAGGGAGAATCGACATTGGTAAACAGAGCAATCTTATGCCTAGAAGACTCATCAATCTCAAGCTCTGAACGACAGACCAGGATGTCTGGCTGTATGCCTATTGATCGGAGCTCCTTAACCGAGTGCTGGGTTGGCTTGGTCTTGGTTTCTCCTGCAGTACTGATATACGGCACCAATGTAAGATGCAGAAATAGCGCACGTTCGGAACCCAGCTCTACGCGTAACTGTCGGACAGCTTCAAGAAAAGGTTGGGACTCGATATCTCCCACTGTGCCACCAATTTCCACCAGCGCTACGTCGACCTCTCCGGCACCCTCGACTATCCTGCGTTTGATTTCATCTGTAATGTGAGGAATGACCTGTATGGTCGCGCCGAGGTAATCTCCGCGACGCTCGCGCTTGAGCACCGATTCATAAATCCGGCCTGTCGTGAAGTTATTTTTCTGCGACATGGTGGCCCTACTGAAGCGCTCATAGTGCCCGAGATCCAAATCAGTCTCTGCGCCATCTTCAGTAACAAAGACCTCTCCGTGCTGAAACGGACTCATAGTGCCCGGGTCAACATTGATGTAGGGGTCCAGCTTGAGCAGAGTGATGTTGAGCTGCCGAGCCTCGAGAATAGCTGCAAGAGATGCGGAAGTGATGCCTTTTCCCAGAGAAGAAACAACGCCGCCGGTAATGAAGATATATCTTGTCATGAAGACCCCACCCAGATGATGTGAGTCGCTAGCACGATCTCACTTAGATGGAGTTACAGCGTACCAGAATGACCCACCAAGCTCAATCTGGTTTGAATGAAAGCAGCTTGGCAGCAGAGCTCTGACACTTATCCAGCTTTTGGTTCGAGCGGCTGCTCCAGGGTAATAACTTGCTGTGGCGCTAGCCATTGAATATGGAGCCCCAAATCGCCCGGCTCAGCCTGATGGCTCTCTGCCACCCCAATGCCGGGCACATAGACCAGCTCTGTCTCAGCATAAATCAGAGGCAGACGCTGCCGCTGCCAAGGGGGCACTCTGGCCTCATACAGAAGATCTTTCAGAGATTTCGTCGGCCGCCCTGGCATTTTTAAGGCTTCTCCTCCAGTGCGATAGCGCACAGTGAAATACTGTAGTCTTGTGCTTATCACATCACCGCTCAGCGGCGATATAAAAAGTGTCCCATTTCCTGGTCCCATCTCCACTGACCGGTCATTGGCGTTAAAACTGGTCGGGTCAGGCGCATTAGCAACCCCTTTGCGGACAGCAAATAACTCACCATCATGGCGAAATATCAGACAATCGGTAAGGTCGAAACTCGAGGCAGTGCCTGAAGCGGGCAGAAATTCATCAACCAGCTGATGGGTAACTCGCCAGCCCAAGGTCTGAAGCCCCAGTCGTTTTGCCCAGCGGCGTATTATATTTCGCTGACGGGCCGGATTTAGCTGTTCAAGACGGATCAGAAACAAGCCACCCCGCGGCGAAATTAACGAAATAAGATCCTGATCGGCCAGGTCTCTTTGAAGCGCGTTGCTTTCTG
>PBTW01000072.1 GCA_002729315.1 Gammaproteobacteria bacterium | reverse complement strand
CTAAAAATTGTCGTCGCCGACTTCTCGGGAGTTGCTCTGCTGGAATCCCCTCAATGGCTGTGGGCGAGGCAGGGTCAGTGACTTTAACGAAGTCATCGTAAGGCCTGGTGTCATCGCCATTGACGTTTTCACCCCAGAGCTGAAACTCCAGCGCATGGAAGCCAAGAGCTGCCTCATGGATGTCAAGCAGGCCATGTTGCGCCCTGACAGATTCAGATGTAAGCGCCACCGTCATGTCGTTTACCAAGCCACTGCCCGGATAATTGTCTAAGTAATCGATGTAACCCGCATAAATTGGCCAGTGATCAATAAAGTACTGATGTTCGGCAAGCTGCAATACCGCGGGTTCTTCGGCGAACGATTCAAACAGTTTGCGGTAGAGCGTTGTTTGCTCATAGGCATTGTGAGCACTAAGCCATGCCGCCCTGACAGCTGCTAGTGTCTCGGCGCCAGTATTCTCAAGAAAATTGCTGGTAGAAAGTTGTAGCGTTTCTAATTTTTCGACTACATCTCTAAGCCCCATATCCAGATGTTCTGGAAACTGCAGTATGATGGCACGCAGCGCGCTTTCTGCTTCGGGTTGTAAGAGTGGCGTTAGGATACGCCGCGCACTTCCTGCTTCGGGTTGTAAGAGTGGCGTTTCGCCTGAGCTTTCAGTGGTATCAGGCTTTATGGATTGATGGTCCGACAGGTTGTCGCGGTCGCTGCAGCTTTCCAGAGCGCAGAAAACCAAAGCCACAGCGATAATTACGAAGGCAGGTCTTTTTTTTAACGTAAACTGATGACCTTCCATTGTCTAGCCTGCGCTTCTCGCCTCAGCGAATCATCGGGGTCAACGGCAACCGGCTCAGAGACTTCTTTCAGAAGCGGTAAGTCGTTGATTGAATCAGTATAGAAGACGGCAGAAGACAGGTCAAAATGGTGGCCGCAGTAGGCTTCCTGCTGCATCCAGACCGCCAGTTTTTTTACTTTGCCTTCGTGATAGCACGGCTCACCCTGTATCTTGCCAGTCAATTTTCCCTCGATGGTCTCAAGTTGTGTAGCGATCAGAACATCCACTCCGAGCTCTTTGGCGATGGGTGCAGTGATGAAATCATTTGTCGCGGTAATGATAATGCAGGTGTCCCCGCGTGCCTGACAGGACTCAATCAGAGCCCTCGCTTTAGGAAGGATTATGGGCCTGATCGCTTTTTGCATAAAGGTATCACGCAGGTCATTGCGCTCCTCCTCCGTGTAGCTCAGCACAGGGGCAACGGTGAAGTTTACATAATCATGAATGTCGAGTTTGCCGGCTAGATAATTCTCATAAAAGGCATCATTGGCGGCACGATGGCTGTCTGCATCTACCAGACCGCGCTCGATCAGAAACTCTCCCCATGCGTGATCGCTATCACCTGCAAGAAGGGTATTGTCGAGATCAAATAAAGCAAGGCGGCCTTTCATATCGATGGAAATCCAAAGCGAATGACCCGAATGGATAACACCAGTATACCGTTTTTATCACCTTAGGTTAGTTCAAGAGGGAACAGTCTCGCCCGCGTGACTGTTTGATAATGCTAACCCACTGAATACAAAGTAATTACACCTTTGTACCGGGAATCTCCTCATTGATCCAATTTGATCTACTATGAAACAATAGAGTCAGTTGCCTGTCCAGAGAGAAAATAATGATCGATTCAGAGGGCTATCGTCCTAACGTCGGAATAGTCATTTGCAACCGCAGAGGCCAGTTGCTGTGGGCAAAGCGGATTGGCCAGAGCGCGTGGCAGTTTCCGCAGGGAGGTATTGATGAAGATGAGACGATTGAGCAGGCGCTGTTTCGCGAGCTTGAAGAGGAAGTTGGATTGCGCGGGAACGATGTCAGTGTCCTGCATCAGACTACCGAATGGCTCCGCTACGATCTGCCGAAGAATTATATTCGCTACCACAAGAACCCTCGCTGCATCGGCCAAAAACAGAAATGGTTTTTGCTGGGACTCGAAGCGGATGATAGTCAAGTTGAACTGAATAAATTCGGAGAGCCTGAATTCGACGACTGGCGATGGGTAAGCTATTGGTATCCGGTCAATCAGGTCATCGAATTTAAACGCGATGTCTACCGGCGTGCGCTGCGCGAGTTATTGGGCCCGCTTGAACGCTATATCAAGTAACTGGTGCGGACGTTCGGAAACCTTGTGCGTGGCGCAACCCGTGGGCGGTGGTGCATGCAACGCCATGGAGACTTGGCTTGAGGCTGGAACTGACAATTTATGCTCGAGCAATTACGGGAAATAGTTCAGCAGGTTAATTCTGCGAGAGACCTGCAGTCAGCGCTGGACATCATCGTGGTCCGCGTCCGCGAAGTGATGGCCACTCAGGTTTGCTCCGTTTATCTGTTTGATAAGGACATGAGCGCCCATGTGTTGATGGCATCCAGAGGCCTAAAAAAAGAGGCTATTGGCCATGTGAGTCTTGAAATCGGTGAGGGGCTCGTGGGTCTTGTGGCCAAACACGCGGAACCAATCAATCTTGAGGATGCCTCTAAGCATCCCAGCTTCCACTATATTAAGGAAACCGGGGAAGAAAGCTTTCGCTCCTTTCTCGGCGTGCCAATTATCCACCACCGGAATGTTTTGGGGGTAGTGGTTGTTCAGCATGAGCAGCAGAGGGGATTTGATGAGGGTGAAGAAGCCTTTCTGATCACCCTGTCAGCACAGCTCGCAGGGGTAATTGCCTCAGCTGAAGCAACTGGCGCAATTGCTGGCATAAGCCCCTCCGGACAAAGAATTTCAGACACCGTTTTCGCCGGTGTACCAGGGGCTTCCGGCGTGGCGATTGGTGAAATGATTGTTGTTTTCCCCAAGGCCAATCTGTATCAAGTGCCGATCAGAAAGGCGCGTGATCTCAACAAGGAAATCGAAGTCTTTAACGATGCGCTCGCCAAAGTGCGTCAAGACATGCGAGACATCCATGAGCGGCTGGCAGGGAAAGTTGCAGAGGAAGAGCGACAACTTTTTGATGTCTATCTTCATATGCTCGATGATAAAGCTCTGGGTAAGGAGGTACTTGAACGAATTCAAGTTGGACACTGGGCGCAGGGTGCACTCGCTGAAGTGGCTCTGGAGCATATCCGTAGTTTTGAAATGATGCCTGATGATTATCTGCGGGAGCGAGCGGTCGATATTAAAGACCTGTGCAGCCGAGTCCTGTTTTATCTACAGCAAGTAGAGCAGATACATCAAGAGTATTCAGAAAATACCATATTGGTCGGCGAGGAAGTGACGCCCGCGATGCTGGCTGATGTGCCGGAAAACAAACTTAAGGGCATTGTTTCATTAAAAGGGTCTGGTAATTCTCATGTGGCCATTTTGGCCCGAACGATGGGGATTCCCACGGTCATGGGGGTAGTGGATCTACCAATCAATCGGCTGGATGGCAAAGAAGTGATTTTGGATGGTTACAAAGGAGAGCTAATAGGGAATCCATCTGAGACCGTTCGGCAGCGCTATGAGAATACGATCAAAGAGCAGACAGAGCTGATCGCAGGCCTGGAAGAGCTGAAAGATCTGCCCTGCATAACCGCAGATAAGCATCGGGTTCATTTGTGGGTAAATACGGGCCTGATCTCTGACGTTGTACGTTCTCTTGATCAGGGAGCTGAAGGGGTAGGCCTTTATAGAACAGAAGTTCCATTTCTGCTCAGTGAACGGTTTCCCAGCGAGCATGAACAGGCAGAAATTTACCGCGAACAGCTTGAAGCGTTTTCTCCTATGCCGGTCACAATGAGAACTCTAGACATTGGGGGAGACAAGGCCCTGTCGTATTTTCCTATTGAAGAAGAGAACCCATTCCTTGGATGGCGAGGAATCAGAGTGACGCTGGATCATCCTGAGATCTTTACCGCCCAGATCAGAGCGATGATGAGAGCGAGCGTGGGGTTGGAAAATCTCCAGATTATGTTGCCGATGATCAGCAACGTAAATGAAGTGAAATCGGCCATCCAGTTAATCAAGAGAGCTTACAGAGAGCTCATTCAGGAAGGTCTCAGCATCAAATATCCAGCAGTCGGGGTAATGATTGAACTACCGGCGGCGGTCTATCAAACCAAAGCGCTTGCCTCGTTGGTTGATTTTGTGTCCATCGGAAGCAATGACCTCACCCAGTATCTGCTGGCAGTAGATCGTAATAACCCTCGGGTGGCGAGTTTATACAGCGCGTTTCATCCAGCCGTGTTGAGAGCTCTGGTTCATGTCGTTCGTGAAGCAAAAGAGGCTGCGAAACCGGTGAGTATCTGTGGCGAGATGGCAGGTGATCCCGGTGCAGCTGTACTCCTTATGGCTATGGGCTTTGATATTCTTTCGATGAACGCCGCATCACTGCTGAAAGTAAAATCGGTTATCCGCAGCATCAGCCGAAATGCGGCGCAAGAATTGCTTGAGCAAGTGATGCAAATGGATGATGCAAAGATGGTGAGGTGTGCGGTTGACCTGACTTTGTATAATGCGGGTGTTGAACGGCTGTTGCGCTCTTCACGTACTAACTGATAGGTCACGTTTTCTGTGGCTAAATCAGTCAACTCCGCACAAGGGGTCGCTTTGCTTCACGACTTTTGAGCCCGATTCAGAACGGAATTCAAAATACCGCGCATCAGCGGCTTGTCCGAGCTCATTGTATGATTGCTCGCAAAATCGCACCGTGCCGCCGGGGCGCGTCAGGACCAGGGCGGTTGAGCAGCGCGTCCCGTAATTCCATTGCTGGTGTTTAATAAATGTGGCAGATAGGATCCGCTCCAACTCAATTGGGAGACCTGTGTCCGGCAACACATCATCAGCTGCTCTTTCGCAGTCGGACATCAGGTCGATTAAGGCGTCGGTCGATATTGAATTTTCCTGACTGATCAAATCCCCTAGGCGCTTCTTGCCCAGGTTCACTTTTGGCCAATCGCGATCTAGTAAATCATTGGACAGGCCAAATATGCCCGGCTCCAAGACTCTGACGATGTCCTGAGAATTATTGGCATAGCAGAGGGAGTCATTGTCCCCGACAAGCAGGTTGAAACCGGCAAAATTTGGAAAGTCTGGCTGAATGGACTCGCAGTACTTTATAGGCGTGCTGTTTCCGTTAAGAAAATTTCTGACCAGTTCCCCTCGAGACCTAAAGTGCCGTTTTTCCTGCTTCGCGCTGCGGATATTGGTAACTCCTGCGAATCGACCCTGCCGGGTGACACCAATCCAGGAACCTCCTGCCTGCAGATCCCTGCCGGCGAGCGTGCAAGACTCTGGTTCTGTCCAAAAATTGGCCGCTGCACTGGGCCGGTCGAAGAACTCATCTCTATTAGCTGTTACTACTAGCGGGAAGTCGGGATCTATTCTGTGGGCAAATAGAATAAGACACATAACGAAGTATTTCCTCTGCTTGGATGAATTCTGAATCTCGGGGGACGTTCACTGCCACAATCTTGCTATACTCTAACCCCTATCCATGAAGTATATTGCCACTTCTTATGCTGACCTACCCTCAGATTGATCCTGTCGCGATAAGTCTTGGGCCAATTAGTGTCCATTGGTACGGTATTATGTATATCGTCGCGTTTGGTGGCGCCTGGGTGCTTGCGACTTATCGGGCAGCCAGAGTCGCTGACCCATGGACTGCTGAGCAGATTTCCGACTTAATCTTCTATGGCGCATTGGGCGCGGTCATTGGCGGCCGGATGGGGTCTGTATTCTTTTACAACTTCGCTCGATTTATCGAAGACCCGCTCTGGTTATTCAGAGTATGGGAGGGAGGCATGTCCTTCCACGGTGGGTTTCTAGGTGTGCTGCTCGCACTTTTCCTCTATACCCGCCATATCAATAAAGACTATTGGAGCACCATCGATTTCATTGCACCGCTGGTGCCATTTGGACTGGGTGCGGGCCGGATTGGAAATTTCATCGGTGGTGAATTGTGGGGTAGGCCAACGGACGTTGCCTGGGGCATGGTGTTTCCCCATGTCGATGAATTGCCCCGACACCCATCGCAACTGTACGAGGCTGCCCTAGAAGGCGTTGCTCTGTTTGTTCTCGTTTGGATCTTCTCCTCGAGGAAACGCCCGCGTTTTGCTGTCTCGGGATTGTTTGCCCTCGGTTACGGCAGTTTTCGATTTTTCATCGAATTCTTTCGTGAGCCGGATTCTCATCTGGGTTATCTCGCTTTTGAATGGTTCACGATGGGTCAGTTGCTGTCTACACCCTTGATCTTTGTGGGGCTCTGGTTTCTGTATTTGGCATATCTCAGGCCAGCTATCCACTAGACTGCCAGGAGGTCGACATGCATCAGTATCTCGAGCTTTGCAGGAGGATCGTAGACGAAGGTGTCTGGATAGAAAATGAACGCACTGGGAAGCGATGCCTAACCGTCATCAATGCGGACCTGTCTTATGATGTGGGCGGCAACAAGTTTCCGATCATTACGACCCGTAAAAGCTACTGGAAAGCGGCTATTGCTGAACTGCTTGGGTACTTGCGCGGTTACGGCAGCGCCGCAGAATTCCGCAAGCTGGGCACGAAATCGTGGGATGCCAATGCCAATCTGAATACGTCCTGGTTGAGCAATCCGGCACGCAAAGGCGAAGATGATATGGGTCGAGTCTATGGTGTTCAGGGCCGACGCTGGTTGAAACCTGATGGCAAGTCTGTGGATCAGCTTAGGAAAATTGTGAGCAACCTCGCAAAGGGTCTTGATGATCGTGGTGAAATTATGACCTTCTACAATCCGGGTGAATTCGATTTGGGCTGCCTGCGACCCTGCATGCACACACATAATTTCTCTTTGATAGGTGAGACTATGTATTTGACAAGTTATCAACGCTCCTGTGACGTTCCCCTGGGCCTCAATTTTAACCAGATTCAGGTTTTTACTCTGTTGGCGCTGATCGCGCAAATTACAGGTAAGACTGCAGGTCAGGCATACCACAAGATTGTGAATGCTCATATTTACGAAGATCAGCTTGATCTTATGAAGTCGGTGCAGCTTAAGCGTGAGCCATTTGACCCGCCGGAACTAAAGATCAATCCGAGCATTAAGTCGCTTGAAGATGTAGAAACCTGGGTGACTCTGGATGACTTTGAAGTGGTAGGATATCAGTACCATGACCCTATTGCTTATCCGTTTTCAGTGTAAACCCGTTGGCTATCTGAGCCGTGGAAGCATGACATGAAGATCTCACTAATTTGCGCGATGGCAAAAAACGGCGTGATAGGCAGAAACAATGGCCTGCCTTGGCATCTGCCCGAAGATCTGCGGTATTTCAAAGAAACCACGATGGGTCACGCCATCATCATGGGGAGAAAGACCTGGGAATCAATCGGCCGGCCGCTGCCGGGGCGCATCAGCATTGTGGTGACAGGTAATTCTTCTTATAAGGCGGACGGCGCAAAGGTAGTCCACTCCGTCAACCAGGCGGTTCGTGTGGCGCAAGCGCTGTCCGAGGTTGATGCAGTATCGGAGGCCTTCGTGATTGGCGGAGCGGCTATGTACGCGGCCGCTATGCCAGTTGCTGCAAGATTCTATCTGACACGAGTTCACGCGGTAGTCGAGGGTGATACGGTGCTGACCGGCTTTAACGAGGAAGAGTGGCACGAAATAAATCGCCAGGATTTTTCGCGCAATGAAGCTAACCCATACGACTACAGCATTTGCATACTCGATAAGTAGGCGCTCTTTAGCCTTTCAGCTGCTTTTTGAGGATTTTTGAATTGCGCCGGTAGTTGTATAGGGTCTTTCTGCAATTGGGCAGCGCCCCTACGCCAAGCTCGACAAAGCCATATTCAAGAAAGAAGTGTGAGGCGACCGTCGTCAGCGCATACACGTGGGCGTGGTTCTGCTGTCGCGCTTTCTTTTCCAATTCGCATAGGAGACGGCCGCCGAGCTTTGCTCTCTGGTGGTTGGGGTGGATGGCAATACAGGCGATCTCGCCGGACTCCTCACACACCGGATACAGCGCCGCGCAACCGATAACGGTGCCTTCCAGTTCGATTACCAGAAAATTAGAGATTTCCGTCTCCAGTAAATCGCGAGAACGCTCCACCAGAACTCCGGCTTCTTCCAGCGGTCTGATCAGGTTCAATATTCCACCGATATCGTTGATACCGGCCGTCCGCAACTCTTCAGGCGTATACTGACTGAGCAAAGTCCCGCGACCTTCTTTAGTAAACAGTTCAAACAGCAATGCCCCATCTTCTTCATAGCTGATAAGGTGGCAGCGCCTCACTCCCTTTCGAAAGGCGCGAAGTGCGGCCGAAAGTTCGAGAACCAGTGAATCATTTCTCTCATCTCCATCTGAGTAATCTTTTATAAGTCGCTCAGCCTCTTCGGCATTGAGAGTGGGTATCAGCTGCTGTTTTTCATCGAGTATGCCGCGGCGTGAACACAATGAGTTTATCCGCATCCAAGGCGACAGCAACTTCCGTGGCAACCTCTTCTGCAGACAGATCATATACCTCACCGGTGATAGAATGGCCAAGATTAGACAACAGGACAATTTGTCCGCTATTGAGCTGATGCTCAATGTTTTCAGTCTGAATCCTCCTCACTTTGCCGGTAAGACGATAATCGATACCGTTGACGACCCCATAGGGCTTTGCTGTCACATAGTTTCCATGACACACGCTGATATTTGCGCAATACATCGGTGAGTTGCTGAGACCCATGGAAAAACTGGCTTGCAGATCGATATAGAGTCTTCCAACCGTACTCTTGATAGTATCCATTTGGCCTGCCTCCGTGATTCTCAGGCCATTCGCGTAGACTGATGTCTGATCGTTTTCCGCGAGCGCCGCGGAAATATGAGGCCGCGCCCCATGAACGAGAACCAATTTCACGCCAAGGCTGTGCAACAAAGTCAGGTCATGGATGATTCCGCTCAAATTCTGATGAGCGAGGGCGTCGCCGCCGAGATGTATAACGAAGGTTTTGCCGCGATGAGCGTTAATGTATGAAGTAGAGGCGCGAAACCAGGCTATAAGTGCTTCTTCGTCAGTCCTGCGGTTTATCCTACGGCGCAGTATTTAAAGATAATCTTTTGAAGAAGGCCGCCCATCTCATCAAACCGTTTGAGCAGTTGGGTTGCGCCGTTGATCATGGTGTATGGGGATCCTTAATTCAGACTGTTGCAGACAGCTTGGCTATAAGATCGGTTTTTGCTGCCATAATAAAGTCGTTGACGTGCAAACCGTTTATCTGATGGGTCCACCAATAAACGGTGACTTTTCCCCATTCGGTCTTGATGGTGGGGTGATGGTCCTCGCGCTCCGCCAAACTGGCAATTTTATAGGTAAAGCTGAATGCGTCGCTGAACTCGATAAAGTGAAACTCCCTGACGAGCTTTTCAACGCCATCGTGGAACACCCGTTTCCACGCGGGCACGCCCAGAGACAAAGAACTGGCCTCTTCCGGAGTAACTACCGGAGTACCTAGCCGACAGGGTTCACAACTCCTTTGGTAAAGCTCTTTCATCTCTGGTCACCCGAAATAACATGCCTAAACCACGATCGTCTTTGCCGCAAACTAAGTCAGTGGCAACTCACTGCTCAATAAATTCTGAAATCAGGCTGTTCAACACGCTGAACCCCCGAGCTGTTGCCCGCACTATGTCTTCTTTTTTTGTGAGTAAGCCTCGGTCGCACAAAGATTCTACCTGCTTTGCTATGTGGCTGAAACCAAGCCCGGTTCTGGCTTCATATTCGTCGATGCAAAACCCCTCCACTAGCCGTAGACTGTTTAGCAAAAATTCAATCGTTCTATCTTCTGGCGGGACAACGTTAACTTCCGCGAGTCGCGATAACCCACTAGCGAGATAATGTTCGGGTTGTCTTTTTTTTCGAGTCCGTTTGATGAGACCAGCACCCGGATCGCTGATCTTGCCATGAGCGCCTGCTCCTATCCCCAGATAGTCGCCAAACAACCAATAGTTGAGATTGTGCTGTGACTGGTATCCTAGCTTACTATAGGCTGAAACCTCATAGCGCTGGAAGCCAGCTTCAGTGATGAGCTCTATCCCTGAATCCTGCATCTCTATAACGAGATCGTCTTCCGGCAAGGGCGGCGGCCGGGCATAGAACTCAGTGTTCGGCTCTATGGTGAGTTGATACCAACTCAGATGAGTGGGTCTGAGGCTCAGAGCTTTTTTGAGATCTTTTAACACGTCGTCAATTGATTGGCCCGGCAGACCATGCATAAGATCTAGATTAAAGTTATCGAAGCCCGCGGCAAGACAGAGTTCAATAGCTTTTTCGGCTTCTCGTCCGGAGTGGACTCTGCCAAGCGTGGCCAGATAATCCGCGTGAAAACTCTGAACACCAAAGGAGAGGCGATTGATTCCTGCCATCCTGTAGCCAAGAAACTTCTCAGCTTCGGCTGTGCCCGGATTAACCTCTAGAGTGATCTCCGCCCCGCGCTCGATACCGACTTTCTCCCGAATGTAATTCAGCAACTGTTCAAATGCACTCGCGCTGAACAGACTGGGTGTGCCTCCACCAATAAAAACAGAATGAAATCCGCTGAAGTCAGACAGCTCGAGTAAACCTACGTCGGTTTCTAAGTCCTGACACAGAGCAGAGACGTATTCCTTCTCTGGTAATTTTGAAGTGACAGCGTGTGAGTTAAAGTCACAGTAGGGACACTTGCGGAGACACCAGGGTATATGGATGTAAAGGCTTAAGGGCCGCTGTTCCAGCATTTCAGTAATTTCTGCAGCGCTTGGCCACGGTGACTGATGGCGTTTTTTATCTCTCCCGGAAGTTCGGCAGAGGCGCACTGATGGCTTGGCACGTAAAAAAGCGAATCATAGCCAAAGCCATTACTGCCACAAGCTTTGGTCAAAATACGGCCCTCCCACGTACCCTGGCAGATCAGCGGCACAGGATCAGTCGCATGTCGCAAATAGACAATGATACATTGAAATCTTGCGGTGCGTTTCGCTTCAGTAACATACTCAAGGGCTTCTAGAAGTTTTGTATTGTTTGCGTCATCAGCCCCATCGCCGGCGATTCCGGAATACCTGGCAGAGTAGATCCCAGGATCACCGTTTAGCGCGTCTACCTCAATCCCCGAGTCGTCAGCAATACTGGGAAGCCCGGTCATCTCGCAAGCATGCCTTGCCTTAATAATTGCATTTTCGACAAAGCTTAAGCCGGTCTCCTTTGCATCGGTTATGCCGAATTCGGACTGCTGCAGCAATTTAACGTTTACCTGTTGCAGTATCTTTTCTAACTCTCTGAGCTTGCCTCTGTTACTGCTGGCCAGAACGACGCGGTCGGCTACCATGGGTCTACTTCCTGGTGATGTGATAGATGGCAATTTCGCCCAGAAAGTTGGGCCAAGCCTTCATGGCCCAACTACCTTGATGTCTGGAGTCCACCACGGTTCTTGTGAGTATTTTAATCTGACTTTCGTGGCACAGGGCGTCGAAGTCCTTTACCGTGCAAAAGTGAATATTTGGTGTCTCATACCACTGATGCGGTATGAATTTGCTGACCGGCATCCGGCCCTTGAGCGCCAGATCAAGTCGGCTCTTCCAATTGCCAAAATTGGGAAAGGTGACTATCCCGTACTGGCCAACCCGAAGCATTTCATCTAACAGATCGTGAGGCTTACTCAGCGCCTGCAGTGTTTGGGTGAGGAGCACAGTGTCAAAGCTGTTTGACTGAAAATTGCTCAGGCCTTCATCCATGTTCTGTTCGATGACGTTAACACCGCCGGCAATACACTGTTCGATATTGTCGGCGTCAATTTCCAGGCCTATTGAGGAGACTTTCTTGGCGGCGTTCAGATAGGTGAGCAGGCTACCGTCACCGCAACCGAGGTCCAGCACTCGACTACCCGGTTCAATCCATCGCTGAATAATTTCGAGGTCAGGTCGCATGCTCGACAATCTCCGTGTGTGCGCGCTTCAGGTAGGCCTTGAGTGCGTTGACGTATCTGGGTATTGGCAGGAGAAATGCGTCATGGCCCTGATCAGCCTCGACTTCTAGATAGCTTACTTCCTTGCCTGCTTTAAGCAGATCGGTAACGATCTCTCGCGAGCGCTCCGGTGGAAAACGCCAGTCTGTGCTGAAGGAGATGACCAGAAACTTGCAGTTTGCTTGTTTAAGGGCTGCGCTGAAGTTCCCATCGAAATCTACTGACGGGTCAAAATAGTCGAGCGCCTTCGTCATCAGTAGATAGGTATTGGCGTCAAAATTCTCGGAAAATCTTTCCCCCTGATAATGCAGATAACTTTCTACCTGAAAGTCCACATTAAATCCAAAGCTCAGCTTGCCACTGCGCATGTCGCGGCCAAAGTTCGAGGTGCTCGATTCAAGGTTGGTGTCAGCACGTCCGAATTTTTCTCGCATTGCAGAGTCAGAGAGGTAGGTTATGTGGCCTACCATTCGGGCCAGCATCAGCCCCAACTTCGGATAGGTGTTCGCTTCAAGGTAGTGCCCATTGCAGAAATTGGGGTCATTAATAATCGAGTGCCTGGCCACTTCGTTGAAGGCAATGTTTTGGGCCGACAGTTTCGGTGCTGCCGCAATACAGACGGCATGGCGCAACCTCTCAGGAAAACTGATAGCCCAACGCAAGACCTGCATGCCTCCCAGACTGCCACCAACCACTGCAGCCCATTGCTCAATGCCGAGGTGATCAGACAGCATGACCTGACTCTTCACCCAGTCCCGAACAGTGACGACAGGAAAGTCTGGCCCATAGATCTTTCCAGTTTCCGGGTTCAGGGACGTTGGCCCGCTGCTCCCGGCGCATCCGCCGAGATTATTAAGTGCGACGACAAAAAAAAGATTCGTATCGATGGCCTTGCCCGGACCGATACAATGATCCCACCATCCCGGCTTGGTATCGCTCTCGCTATGGAAACCGGCTGCATGATGATCGCCACTCAGCGCATGGCAGATAAGGATCGCGTTAGTTCTGTCCTGATTGAGCTTGCCATAGGTTTCAATCATCAAGTCGAACCCAGAGAGTGTCTTTCCGCTCCGCAGGTTTAGGGCCTCGTCAAAATGGATGCATTTTGAGGATACGAGTCCGACTGAGTCTGTTTTGCGTTCTTCAGGCATGATCAAGATTCACTGCGGGAGAAGTAATCGAGGCGGTCGTTCGTCGGACCAACTGGTTTATATGCCAATGACGACAGCAGCAATCTGTTCACTGATTCCAAAAGTCTGTGAGAGTAAATTCTGTATGAGGCCGATAACAATAAAGATAAAGATCGGAGAGAAATCCAGGCCGCCCATGGGAGGGATCACCCTTCTTATGGGCCCCATGACAGGCTCCGTTAGTTGCCAGATCAGCTGTAGTATTGGGTGCGGGTTCATGTTTCCGGAAAACATCATGACGAATGACATGATGATTGATCCTATTATCGCGTAGTAATAGATGTTAACGATAAAGTAGGTAATCCCCACCACTGCCCAGGTGATGATAAAGCCCAAAGATGGAATACTGCCCCCGTACAGCAAAATCATTACACATATTGTGACCGCTTCTAGCACGACAGCAAGAATAAGACTGCTGAAATCGATGCCACGGTATCCGGGTATAAAGCTTCGAAAGATTCTCACCATTGGGTCAGTGAGCCTGACCACAGCTTGAGAGACTGGGTTATAAAAATCCGCGCGGACTATCTGCAACAGAAATCTGAGCAATACTGCCAGCAGATAGATGCCACCGATTGCATTCAACAACAGGGCGGCTGAACTTCCAAATACTCCCATAAGCTTATCTCTTTCTCCGTAACCAGTCTGATTGACTCAGCTTTTTGCAAGTTGTTTAGAGCGATCGCATGCAGCGCTTAAGGCTGTTCGCACCAATTCGCGCAAGCCGCCAGACTCGAACTGTAGAATCGCCTGCTCTGTTGTGCCGCCCGGTGAAGTCACTTTCCGACGGAGTTCCCTGACGGAGTCACCGCTGCTGTTGGCAAGTTCACATGCGCCAATCGCAGTTTGCAGGCATAATATTTTGGCGGTGTTTGGCGACAGGCCCATTGCTTCCGCTGCTTCCTGCATCGCTTCCAGAAACAAAAAGTAGTAGGCAGGGCCGCTGCCCGAGACTGCGGTCACTGCATCAATGGCCTGTTCGGTCTCTACCCAGACGGTAATTCCGACAGCCGCCATTAAACCACTGGCCAAAGCTTTTTGGCTTTCGCTGGTGTTTGCATTGGCGATCATTCCTGATACACCCTTGCCGACCAGCGCGGGAGTGTTTGGCATGCATCGCACAATCGCTGTGTCGCTGCCTAACCAGGACTCTATTCTAGCCATAGGGATGCCGGCAGCCACAGAAACAACGAGCTGACTTCGGGAACGAATAACGATTTCCTGACACAGTTCACCCAAAACCTGGGGTTTGACCGCCAGCACGATGATGTCCGCTGCGTTTACCAGTTCTTGATTTGAAGCAATCCGAATGCCGTTTTCTCGCCTCAAATGTTCGGTCTTTGAACTGTCAATGTCCGAGGCAACTATTGAGCTTGGCTCCATTCCCTGAGCGAGCAAGCCGTTGATTAGGCTGCTGGCCATGTTGCCTCCGCCGATAAATCCGATGCAAAGGTTTTTCACTGTCGATCTCAATTGAGTTAACTGCTGCGTAAGAGCTCAAATTCTAGCGTATTCGGCCTAGCAAGGATAATCCTGAGCAGGTAAAAGCAACGGTATCCTATGAGGGCCTCGGACCGAAAAGAGCGGTGCCAAGCCGTATCATGGTAGAACCCTGTAAGATTGCCGGACCATAGTCATTCGACATGCCCATTGAGAGGGTGTCCATGCTGGGATGTTTGGACTTCAGTGTGTCAAAGAGGCGCGACAAAGCTATGAAGTTATCCCTCTGCGCTTCCCTGTTATCTGTCGGCGCAGGTATCGCCATGAGTCCCCGCAAGCGAATGTTTTCAAGACTGTCAGTCAGCGCACAGAGTTCCGCTGCTTGTGTGCTAGTGGCGCCAGATTTCGTTTCTTCTTCGGATAAATTGATCTGGATACAGACGTTGAGTGGCTTGAGATGCAGGGGCCGCTGTTCGCTCAGTCGTCTGACTATTTTGCTGCGATCCACACTGTGCACCCAGTCGAAATTTTCAGAAATTCCCCGAGTTTTATTGGACTGGATGGGCCCGATAAAGTGCCAGATAAGGTCGTACAGGCCTTCGAGCTGTTGCTGTTTCTCGACGGCCTCTTGAAGGTAGTTCTCGCCGAAATCCCGCATGCCTGCCGATGCCGCTTCACGAATTTTAGAAACAGGTTGGCGCTTGCTCACTGCAATCAAGGTAACGCTGCCCCGCGGTCGGCCGCTTTGCTGCTCAAGCTCCGCAATTTGTTCTTGGGTGGTGTGGATATTGTCTGTAACCTCGGTCATTGGTTCCACCGGTACTCCGAATCACAGGCTATAGGATGCCCGCTAAAGGGGACGGTACTATAGGTCAAGGGCTACGCTTTGGCCAGAGACTTAAGAAATAAGCGGTCACTCAGCACTTCAATTCACTGAGCGGCGCCGCACCCGTTGCGATTATTATGAATGCTGCTGTTTGGGCTTGGCTAGTATTGAGTCGCAAGCTGTTTCATTAGGTTTAATTCATCGATAAAAGTTGCGAAACAGAGAAGGCTCATGGATAAAACAGAACTGCTTAGTTTGCAATTTGGAGTAGGTGCTTCTGGCTTGCAAATTACGGCGGGCATGCCGTCACTCAATCGAGTGGATATAGCCATTCTTAAAACCGATGTTTCTGAGATAGACCACGAGCAGGTCCATTCTCTCATTTCTGAAATCATGAAGGATCTGCTGGCGAAAGGTTCATTCACCAGAGAAGATTCCTGCTCGAATGCGAAAATGCCGGAAAGCTTCTAACTTGAGTGCCGGCCTGCCTTTTCAACTGACCCGGCCTGTCCGGACAGTCGAAAGAGGATGTTAGGGCCGGCTCAAGGTCTTAATGGTGTCGCGGCGGCATCAGCTGCCGCATTCAACCGGGCTTATTCAGCTTCTCGCTGTAACTGGGAGATCGTAGAAAACCAACTCTCAAGAATGATCTGCGCTGCTACATCATCGATCCTTGCCTGTTTAGTCATGCTTCCGGTCTCTTCGAAGACCTGTTCGATAGCAGCTTTTGAGGACAGCCTTTCATCCATACCATAGCAGGGAAGATGAAATTTCCCGTGTAGCCGGTTGGCAAATTTTACTGCTCGTTTGAGCAGCTCGCTTTCAGTGCCGTCTAGATTGTAGGGCAGTCCGATGACTAGAGCGTCAGGTTTCCAGTCCTTTATTAACTGAGCAATTTGATCCCAGTCAGGTATCCCATCTTTTGCCTTGAGTATGCAGACAGGTCGTGCAGTGCCGGTCAGGCTCTGTCCGGATGCTACGCCAATACGTTGGGTTCCGAAGTCGAATGAAAGCGCGGCGAAGAGGCCGCTAGAAGAATCAGGGTAAGCCTTGAGTGACATCGGTGTTTTCAGGAATGTCCTGCAGCTGGTGACAGACACTGTAGGTCCACGCCAAGGAGCGCTGCTGCGTCCTTAGATTTGCTTTCGTAATTGTCTGAAAAAATCAGATCACGTCGTGCCGGTGCTGTGAGCCAGGCATTTTCGCTGATTTCCTCTTCAAGCTGACCGGGTTCCCAACCCGCACAGCCAAGAGCAATGAGATAGTTTTTTGGCCCCCGACCGCCAGCAATATCTTTAAGGATTTTTCTGGACGTGCAGACTGAAATATCCGGCGTAACGGAAATTGAGGACTCCCAGTGCGCCGTAGCGTCATGTACGATAAACCCCTTGTCTTTTTCTACGGGCCCTCCGGACAGGATACGCTGAGTCGTGAAGCGCCTGTCCTGCAAATCACAGCTTATATCCAGTTCGTCGAAGATATCTATAACCCGGGCGCCGAGCGGTTTATTGATGACGATACCCAGAGCCCCTTGCTCATCATGCCTGCAAAGATAGGTCACCGTGTTGGCAAAATAAGAACCGGCCAACCGTGGCATGGCAATTAAAAATTGATTCCCCAGAAAATGACTTTGAACAGGGTCTCCCATAAAACCGAAACTCGATAGATGTTAACTAATAGCTGCTCAGTGTGTTGCCTTCGTGGAATCGGAAGGTTCTTATAAGCTCAATTATATCAGCTTCGGCCTTCAATTCCTCGGGGAAGGGCTCGAAGGGTGCAGCCAGGTTGACAATGTCGACGGCGGCCTGGTCAAGTAGCGTTTTACCGGACGACTGTATAATCCGTGTTTCGCTGACCTGACCCGAAGCGTTGAGCGAAATCAGCATCCTGACGTTGCCATAGACCTGCTGTTGGCGCGCCTGCTTGGGGTAGTTAATGTTTCCCACAGCCTCGACGCGCCGCCGCCATGAATCGAGGTAGCTGGCTTCATGACTCTTTTTGGCTGAAGCAGAAGTGATGGTGTGTTTCCGGGGCTGCCGGGCGAACGCTTGCCGCTGCAAATCTAGTTGTGCCTGCAGACTGGCGATCGCAAGGCTGATCTCATCAGAGCTGGACTGTTCAGACAGCGCTCGTTTCTCGTCTTGTTCAGTGGTGTGGCGTTGTTGAGCGACGACCTGCTCTCCGTTCACCGAAGACAGTGCAGTCATGTAGGGTTGCTCGAGCGTCTCGTCCACTACCTGCGCTTCAGGAGCAGGGAGCACTTCGTTAATAGCGGCGTCATTAAAATCCGAAATAAATGGACTGCTCGGGACGATAGCGTCAACCTGAGAGCCACTCCCTGTTTGATTCTCCTGTGCAATAAAGTCAGCATCATCTGGCTGCACCTGGCTACGGTACTGAGCTAGCGTGACCTCGATGCTTGACTTATCGATGGAATCTCCGAGATAGGTGAAACCCACGCCGAGGACGATCAGGGCATGAGCACAGGCTGATAAAAAAACCATGAACCTGAATCGTTCTCTGGAAAGCTCTCCGTCAGCTCCGGGAACCACTATCCTGCCTCGACTGCAATTTTTGCTCAATGGTATCCATCAGATCGCCGGCGATATTTAGATTGAAGGCCGAATCAATCTCTCGTACGCAGGTCGGGCTGGTCACGTTGATTTCGGTTAGGTAGTCGCCAATCACGTCCAGACCGACGAACAACAGCCCTTTCTCTTTCAGTGCGCTTGAGACTTGCTGGCAAATCCAAAGATCCCGATCGGATAAGGGTTGAGCTACGCCATTGCCACCGGCCGCAAGGTTACCCCTGCTTTCACCAATTGCTGGAATCCTGGCGAGGGCATATGGCACAGGGGCACCATCAATCATCAGAATGCGTTTGTCGCCGTTGATGATATCTGGAAGGAATCGCTGCGCCATGATTTGGCGTTTTCCATTTTGAGTTAAGGTCTCGATAATGACGTTGAGATTAGCTTCCTCCGGCTTGGCCCTGAATATCGACGATCCGCCCATGCCGTCAAGCGGCTTATAGATTACGTCCTGATGCTCTGCATGAAATGCCTTGAGCCTTCCCAGGTCCGCTGACACCAGCAGAGCGGGGCAGCATTGGGGAAAGTGTGTTGCAAAAATTTTTTCATTACAATCTCTCAGGCTGCCGGGATTGTTCACAACTAAGGTGCCACTGAGGTGGGCTTGTTCCAATAAATAAGTGGTGTAGATATAGTCCAGGTCAAACGGCGGGTCTTTACGCATGAGAATGACGTCAAGTTCGCCCAATTCGATATCTCTCTCTGCTCCGAACTGATACCAGTCTTTCGGATTGTCTTCCACTTCCACGGCCATGACTTTTGCGCGGCTGACTCCCTCATGAGAGTAGAGATCCGGCTGAGTCATATATTGCACGGACCATCCTTTTTCTTGAGCTGCCAGAAGCATAGCCAGAGTGGTATCCTTCTCTACGTTGATGGCCTCTATGGGATCCATAACGACGCCGATCTGTAAGGTCATAAGAAATCTCGCGATGGCTTTTTCTGGGAGTGCGCTGCCGGGGAGTCCCTCGCTCGGTTATTCGGAACCGCCGGCACAGAGGATTACCGTTTTAAAGGGCTTATTTTCAACGAAACCGTCTGACATTTCCCTTATTTTCCGAGATTTTACTGAAACAGTCTATAATGCAACTTTTTTGACTAGGAGCTGACCTTGAAGTCTATAGCATTTTTCTGGGGCATAGCGGGCGTCCTTCTGCTCTTGCTTTTTGCAGTGTATCGGCTCGCGCCTATGGCGCTCGAGCTAACAGAGCGCGAATTGACAGTAGGGCAATGGCTTGCGCTTGGTTTCAGCATTATTTATATGGCCTACGCTGAAGGGTATAAGGGGTTTCACAAAGCCTTCGCCCCAAGGGTTGTGGTTCGCGCTCTTTATCTCAAAAGTCATCCTAAGCCAATGCACGTTATCTTTGCGCCGCTATTCTGCATGGGCTACATACATGCCACACGTAGGCGACAGCTAGTCTCTATCGGTGTGACCCTGGCAATTATTTGCTTCATCTTTCTTGCCCGAACCCTGTCACAGCCCTGGAAGGGGATCCTTGATGCTGGTGTCGTGGTTGGGCTGAGCCTGGGCATGATGTCTATAGGCTATTTCTTGATTCTTGCGAAACGCGATCCTGATGCTTTGGATATGCCAGCGGGAATACCGGAGAACACCAGCGCTTTGAATAATGGGGCAGACGGAATAAGGGCATCATGACTGAGATGTCTGACACTTCGGGGACGCACAGTCTGGCGATTGTAGTGACTTACTTTCCCGACACGGCGGCCTTACTCAAGCTGCTTGGCCAGTTGAACAAGGAAACTGATTTCATCGTCATTGATAATGGCACGCCAAACATTCAAGAATTAATCGAGTCGATACAGGTTTATGAAAGATGTATCGAGCTCCGTCAGCTCAAAGAGAATCTGGGTCTGGCCAGAGCGCTCAACATTGGCATTGAGGAAGCCCTTTCCTTAGGATGCGATTATGTCTTCCTTTTCGATCAGGACAGCAGCCTGTGCGACATGTTCGTAAACCGCATGATCTCTGCCTACCGTGATGCTCTGCGCCTGAGTGATTATTGCATCGCGGCGGTGGGTCCCAGAATCATCAACCCACAGACCAATCGTCAGACACCTTTTAAACTGTTTAACCGCTTTATTCTGCGTACAGACAGGCTGTTCAATGGATCAAACAGCCATTTCCAGGCAGATTTCCTGATAACCTCAGGTACGTTACTAGTAATGCAACATTTGCAGCAGATCGGCAACATGAAGGAGGACTATTTTATAGACAATGTCGACCTCGAGTGGTGTTTCCGGGCGAAATCGCTTGGCTTCGATATTGTTGGGACAGATGACGCTGTGCTCTACCATGCGATCGGAGAGCGCAGTGAAAATCCGCTGGTGCGAGCTGGTTTGATGGCGCAGCACAACCCCTCTCGCACCTATTATTCCAGCCGCAATCGGACGCATTTGTATCGACGAAGCTATTCGCCCCTGGGTTGGAAGCTGCGTGATCGCATTAGATTTCTTATCAAAGCGAGTTGGCTTATCTTCTGTTCGCAGGATCGCAGGCTTTACTGGCAGAGCATTCGTGCCGGCATCAGCGACGCGAAGTCGCTGAACTGAACCCATGGCTGAGCACGGACGACTGGCAATCTTGCTGTCAACATTCAACGGGGAGGCGTTCCTCAGCGAGCAGCTGGACTCAATCTTCCAGCAGAGTTTCACTGACTTCATCATAGTAGCCCGGGACGATGGCTCTGCAGACCGCACGTCGGGCATACTGACTCGCTATGCAGCTGAGCATGCAGGCCGGCTCTTTATCCTGCGTGACGAGGGCGCCAACCTGGGAGCCAAGGCCAGTTTTGCAGCACTCATGCAATATGTTCTTGAGCACAAACGCGAACTGGGTCTGACGCGCGCCTACATGATGTTTGCCGATCAGGACGATATCTGGGCTGCAAACAAGATAGAAATCGAATTTAATTCCCTGTTACAACTCGAGCAGGGAGACGGTTACCGCATGCCTGCACTGGTGCACAGTGACCTTGAGGTTGTCGACCGTGAGGGGAAACGAATAGCGGCATCCTACATTGCGTATCAAGGGTTGCAAAGCCAGCGTGACAGTTTAGTGAACCAGGTCCAGAGCAATCTGGTTACCGGGTGCACAGCCGTGATCAATGAAGAACTTGCGCTCAAGGTGTTGCCAATTCCGGATCAGGCGATCATGCATGACTGGTGGATAGCAATCGCTGCCAAGGCTTACGGGAGAAGACTTTTCATTAACCAGCGTCTGGTCCGGTATCGTCAACACGGTCGCAATACGATCGGCGCCAAGCCCTTTGTTGCCGCGGTCCCTTCAGCGAAATCTCTACGGGGAAAACTTCGGGCATACCAGACTAATTCCCATCTGTTCGCAGTGGCTGAGCAGTCAAGAGCCGTCCTGCGGCATCATGGTGGCGCACTCAGTCTTCGCCACCGCCTCGGGTTACAGCTGCTGGGGTGTGTCAATGTTCGATCAGGGCTGCTGCAGATTTTGCTGTTTCGACTGGCCCGATACTTCTGAGCGGCGCGCTTTAACTTTCGAGGGGTTTCGCTGGCTGTTCGACCACCGAAAAAATTGCCTGACTGAACGTCTCTTCCGAGCAATCCCTGCCGACGGCCCTCAGGCCGCCCTCTTGGAGTTTGGCCCACAACTCCGGGCTTCGATAAAGACGCAGACATTGCTCGGCAAACTGTTCTCCGCTTTCTGCAACCAGTAATTCGCTGTCGTGAGACCAAGTGAGCTGATCTGCCAGCAGTGGGGTGACGACTGACGGAAGTCCGTTGGCAGCCGCTTCGTGGACTTTGTGGGGAATGCCAGCAGCAAAGCGCGTCGGCGCAATGAAAACCCGACAGGTGTCGTAGAAAGACTCGATGCTGGCTTGTCGACCTCTGAAGACTATGCGCTTATCATTGATTTCATTCAATGCGGGCGCAGTATTGTCGCCGACGACCACGAGTCTGGTTTCCGGCTCGGCGGTCCTGATTGATGGCCAGCACTGCTTCATAAACCACATCAGCGAATCGACATTCGGCGAGTCGTCCTCTCGCAGTGCTCCGACAAACAGCAGGTCTTTTCTTGAGGCAAAGACATTTCCTGTACGGCGGGGACGAATGGCATGCCCGGCTACCACCGTGGTTTTGTTGTCGTATGATCTGAAATAGTCTGCTTCGTTTTCAGACACCGCAATGACAGCGTCTGCCAGTCTGGCTTTGTGGACTTCCTGCTTGATAGCACTGATGGCTTCCGCTTCCGAAACCGTCTCCCCCAGCAGTCTCCGGTGCATAATTTTCCTTGGCGCAATCAGGGCCTCCGCATCGTATATGATCCTTGTATGCTGCGCGATTCTTGGATCGAGCAGGACAGCCTGATTGAAGAAATCCATATTATGGTCTCTGCTTATGATGATGCAGTCAAAGAAGCCGATTCTCGATTGGAGGAATTCCAGCAGTCGTTCTCTGCCGTGATTTAGCATCACTTCGAAGTCCATGCCAATTTGCGCGTAAATCTCTTGCCAGTCATCGTCTGGGAATTGCAGGGGATAGAATGTCAATCTGGCTGGCATGGCCAGAAGCGTCTGCAGCAGATGGCAGCTTCGAGGATAGCCAGAACCCATGCTTGGATAGGGCACCCTATCATCGATAAACAGCACGTTATGCAGTCCAGTGGGCGACCTTGCCTGAAGTGGGCTGTGACGCGTGTGGTCATAGAACTGACTCAGAAAGTCGCTATGCTTCTGATAGAACAGCGCCCGATGCGCTAGCTGAAGCTCACTGGCTTTATTGATGCCTCCCGTGCTGGCGAACTCGAAGTGGGTAATGATCGCGCGCGGATCATAAACCACTCGCTTGCCGCTTTTTCTAAGCCGGACGCAAAAGTCTGACTCTTCATAGTAAGCCGGGGCAAACTCTTCGTCGAAGCCATTCAACGCAGTAAAGTCCTGCTTACGAAATAACAGAAATGCACCGGAGCAGTAATCGACATCCCGCCTGAACATATATTCGGGCTGCTCAGGATCTTCGCCACGGCCGTAACCCAGGCAGGAGCCATCCTGCCAGATCAGACTGCCTGCCTCCTGAAGACTGCCGTCCAGCAATAGGATCTTGCCACCAACTGCGCCAATATCCTCTCCACTTTCAAGGGTTTCATTCGCGTATTCAATGGCGCCTTGCTCGAGTCGTGTGTCATTGTTCAACAGTAGAATATGTTCTGCGCTGGCCAGCGCTGCTCCCTGATTGACCGCTTTAACGAACCCTAGGTTATCCTGATTTTTGATTAGCTTTGCGCCGCTGATCAGGTTGAGCAGCTGAGCTGTTTCGTCTGTGGAATAGTTGTCTACGATGACGACCTCTACCTCTGAAGCTTGTTCAATAATTGATTCCAGACAGAGCAGGCTTAGGTGCGCCTGATTGAAAAATACCAGCAGTATGCTCACTTTGGGCGAATTCGAGTCGGGCAAAGCCAGAGGCTCCGCTCGGGCCAGGAACTCCTTCAGATGCTGTTTAGCCTGAATACTGTAGGCCGCTTTCACCGACAGCTCGCTGCTAGTCTGCGCATCAGGGCTTTCCAGCTCGGGTTTGCGCGCTTCAGATACAGCGCCTTTTCGGGGTCGGTGAAACCAATTTCTGACTTGCCGAAGCGGGTAGGTTGCCCGCCAAAACAAGCTGTCCTCTATCAGAGCATGAGCATGCTCGAGCTGTTTCAACTGCATGGTCAGTTCCGCAAGCCGGTTGCGGAATGCGTGCTCTGACTGCGCTTTCTCTGAGTTGAGCCGGTCAGCGAATTGCTCAGCTGACGATCGGGCAAGAATTTCTGCGGCGTGCTGATTTTCAAGCTGGAGAAACTTGTCTTCGGTGCTCTGCAGTCGCTTGGAGACTTTGTCGAATGCCTTGTCCTTGCGGAGTATTTCGTCATGCAATTCCTGAATTGTCGATTCAGCAAGACTCTTACCAATAAGGGCATTGAGTTGCTCACCACTCCACCGGTCTTTCCATTTCTGGTAGAGCTTAGCACGTGAGGCGCCAGGAGGTGTGTCCGGGCTGAAGCGATTGTCATTGGTCGCGGCGCCTGTCCCTGATTCTCCCCCTTCGCGATAAAATGCGCTGGTCACGTCGATATGGAGAAAGTTGCCCAACTGCGCCAGCTGCAACCAGAAATCCCAATCTTCATAAATCTCAAGCTCCGGATCGAAGCGGCACCCCTGCAGCAGGACTGACCGCCGAAATAGTGCGGCGTGAATCGGAATATAGTTATCGCGCATCAACAAGACTGGATCGTAATCTTGATTGAAGTTGAGATCGGTCAGCTCGCCTTGTTCTGTGACCTTTACTGTCGAGCTGTAGGCCACGATCACCTTGGTGTTGTCGATAAGGGTAGTCACCAGATTGCTGATGTGTTCGGCAGCGATCCAGTCATCATCATCCAGAAACAGCAGATATTCTCCGGTGCTGGACTCGAGGCCAAGATTGGCAGCTTCAGGGCGCGACAAACTAGTGCCAGACCCAACTAACTTTATTTGGTGGAGAAAGTCAGGAGGAATTTTGTCCTCGAGATTCGTCCCGCCTGCATCAACAAGAATAACTTCGAGGGTAGGGTGATTCTGGTGCGCCAAGGAGTCAAGCGCAGTGGCGAGCGTCGGTCTGCCAACTGTGCGGCAGATTACCGAGACTAATTTGTCATTGCCGTCATGGGGGATGTGACTGGCAGACATACTAAACGCTCATTGATCCTTGGACGGAGCCATATGTTTCCCCAGAACAGCGCCTATCACGCGCCCGATAAAGTCCAGGAACAACGTGTCGAGATTGACGCTGAAGGTATCTTCCCGCTGATTTCCTAGCGCAAGAATCGCGAGCACTTCACCGTTGCTGATGACAGGGCATAAGGCGGTTGACCGGATTGAGGTTGCATCATTCTGGAACAGTTGATCAGTTGCCTCCTGATCAAGGCTGCCACAGTGCGTTCTTTTGAGTCTGAATATGTCTTCAAACTCTGTTTTGAGGTTTTCTGCGCTTTGGGTTCGCACTGTCGAGGCAATGTCGAGTCCCTCATGTTCTATCACGATGAGTTCGCAGGCATCCACATTGGCGTGATTTGACAGCTGATCCTGAGCAATTTCTGCAATTTCTGTCGCGTCAGCTGCTCTCAGCAACGCAAGCACTAAATTCTGGGTTGTATCGAAGAGTTGATCGTTGTTGCGGGCATTTTCGAGCAGATTATTCAGTTTTTGCCTGGCTTCTGTTCCGCGCTCCCTCAGGATATTAACTTGTCGTTCCAGTAAAGATATGGCGCTGCCGCTGTTATGAGGCAATGAAATATCCGCTAAAAGATCATCTTGCCTGGCAAAAAAGTCAGGGTTTCGGCGTAGGTAGCCAACAACTTGATCTTCTCTTATGGTCATCGTTTCGTTGTCACTCTGACAACTGGTCGGAGAAGCTTTACTGTTCACCAATTAACTGTCCTCAATTATTCCGTCATAGACGATGCAGGCTGGACCCGTCATAACGACCGGTGAATCCTCTGATACTGACAAAGGCCACTGAATCTTCAAGCACCCACCTTTCAGGTCAACCTCTACTGTTTCGTCCAGTAGGCCGTTAAGGCAGCCAACCACCGTTGCTGCGCAGGCGCCGGTTCCGCAGGCTAATGTTTCGCCTGTTCCTCTTTCAAAGACCCTTAATTTTATATGGTCGCGCTGAAGCACCTGCATAAACCCAACATTAACGCTGTCTGGAAAGTCCGGATGAGCTTGAAAAGCTCGTCCTATCTCTTTGACGGCCGCATTTTCAAGGTCTTCAACAATTATAACCGCATGGGGATTACCCATCGAGACAGCACCAAATTCGACATCAAGGTCTACGCCGCCAACGGTCAGCGTGCGGTGATACTTTGTGCGTCTTCCGTCTGCGCAAAAAGGTAGGTGAGCAGGCTCCAGCATCGGCTTTTCCATATCGACGGTAATATCGCCAGATTCTTCGAAGCTCAGAGACAGAACCCGGTTGAGGGTTTTTACTGTTAGCGGATTTTTCTGGCTGAGGCCTTTTGCCCTTACAAACAAGGCGAAGCATCGAGCGCCATTTCCGCAGTGCTCCACCTCGACGCCGTCGACGTTAAAAATTCGGTAGTTGAAATCGACATTTGGCTGGCTTGGGGGTTCAACCAGCAGAAGCTGATCATAACCGATGCCCAGTTGCCGGTCCGCGAGGGCCTTGATTTGCCCAGCAGTCAGGTTTACTGCCTGTGTGACGCCGTCGACGACGGCAAAATCGTTACCAAGGCCATGCATTTTTGTAAAAGATAAAGCCATCGTTTGCCTTCTGTGCTTACTCCGGCAAGCAGCTTTCCAGATGAAGCAGCTCTTCCAGTGATTCACGCTTTCTCACCAGATGATGCGCTGAACCATCAACCATTACCTCGGCAGCACGGGGGCGCGTATTATAGTTGGAGCCCATGACGAATCCATAGGCTCCCGCAGACCTAACCGCCAGCAGATCGCCTGCTTCCATACTCAGACTTCTGTCTTTGCCGAGAAAGTCCGCCGATTCGCATACCGGGCCGACAACGTCATAGACCGCTACAGGGGCTCTGCGCCTGGATACGGGGATGATTTCCTGCCATGCGCCATACAGAGCAGGGCGCAACAAATCATTCATAGCACCGTCGACAATTGCAAAGTTTTTGTGCTCAGTGTGCTTGAGATATTCCACCGAGGTAACAAATAGTCCGGCATTTGCTGCAATAGATCGCCCCGGTTCAACGATAAGCATCATTTGCTTGCCCTCGAACCGACTTCTTACAGATGCCATAAGTTCAGCGGGAAGCGGTGGGTTTTCATCGCCATAATTTACACCTAGGCCGCCACCCATATCGAAATGCGAGATAGTAATGCCCTCTGCGGCCAGTAAATCTGTCATAAGGAGTAGACGATCAATCGCATCCAGGAAAGGTTCTACGGTGGTCAACTGCGAACCGATATGACAGTCAATGCCGGTAACTAGAATGCCCGGCATCTGGGATGCGTTCAGGTAGACACGAAGCGCCGATTCAGCGGCAATACCAAATTTATTTTCTTTCAGTCCGGTTGAAATATAGGGATGGGTGCCAGCATCGACGTCCGGATTGACTCTAATGGAGATAGGCGCTTCAACCCCGTGGGCCCTGGCGACATTGCTGATTCTTTCAAGTTCGGGTTCAGATTCAACGTTGAAACAATGAATTCCTGCCGCGAGGGCCTGTTCGATTTCCCCGACGGTTTTGCCCAGACCTGAAAAAATGACCTTGGCAGGATCCCCGCCTGCTGCAATGACCCGCTTAAGTTCGCCGCCGGAGACTATGTCAAATCCGGCGCCCAGCCGAGCCAAAACATTTAGCACTGCCAAGTTTGAGTTGGCTTTCACTGCGAAACATACCAGACCAGAGAATCCGGACAACGCTTCCTGATAGGCACGCAGGTGACCCTCCAGCGTTGCCCGAGAATAGACGAAGCAGGGAGTCCCGTAGGTCTCGGCGAGAGTCGCTACTGAAACGCCTTCGGCAAACAGCGTCTCGCCCTGATAGTTAAAGTGATCCATGAAGAAGTCAGTTCCAGTGTCGACTGAGGGGCTCTCTTACCGCGTCCTCACAGGGTGCTCGCTGCGGGTGACTCGGGTCGAGTCAGGCCCCCTTTCTGGCCACAGCTGGAAGCAAGAAAAGCCAGTAAGACAATACTTGCGTACAAAACAACGGTCCGATGTTGGCGGGTTTTTCTCATGCCTGACTGGACCTCTTTCAATGATTTATTAATGGCGAAGACTGGCGTACCGGGAGAACGTTTTTGAGGAGCGCATTATAACGGTGCAATACGAATAAACACAGGGCCAAACCGTCTAGACTGGTCCAGAAAAAGCTATACTTTTCAGGATGGATCAAACAATTGGGGCGGGTCTTGAAAAGCAGAATCAAGGGCTCTATATTTGCCAAAAAAATTCATTCATCCGATGGAAAGCGCCTACCTCAGCTTTCGACCAGTAGCGCGGGTTGCTGCCGCTAAAACACGGCGGAAGGCCCGCTTATCCAGGATGAGACAACGGTGAATTGTGGAAGACGATGATTGAAATAAGCCATCTAACTAAGAAATTTGATCAGTTCTTTGCCGTCGATGATCTCAGCTTATCGATACGAGAGGGGGAGGTTCTGGGGTTCCTTGGACCTAATGGCGCCGGTAAATCCACCACAATGAAGGTGATAACCGGCTTTCTATCGCCTTCCTCCGGAAGGGTGACGATAGACGGTCATGACATCAGTACTGCGGCACTTGAAGCCAAACGCCTTATCGGATACTTGCCAGAGGGCGCGCCGTCATATGGCGATATGACTACCCTGGAGTTTTTGCGTTTCATTGCTCAGGTGCGCGGGTTTCGGGGTGTTGAGATCGAACAGAAAGTTGATCAGGTAATCAACGAAGTGGCCCTTCAGACTGTCCGTGATCAGTCTATCGAGACGCTATCCAAAGGTTTTAAGCGACGGGTGGGTCTTGCGCAGGCGATCATGCATGACCCAAAGGTGCTAATCCTCGATGAGCCTACGGACGGGCTGGACCCCAATCAGAAACATCACGTGCGGGCGCTTATCAAGAGCTTGGCAACCGATAAAATTATAATCATTTCTACCCATATTCTTGAGGAAGTCACTGCGGTGTGCTCACGAGCCGTCATCATTGCAGACGGGAAGATCGTGGCGGATGGCACCCCGTCTGAGCTCGAATCTCAATCGCGATTTCACCAGGCGATTCGCGTTACCCTGACTGACAGCCATGACCTGGTTGCCGACTTGGCGACATTGCCCGGCGTTGCGTCAGTAGAAGTTGAAGAGGACAACAAGCTGGCTTACACAATATTTGCCAAGGGAGGGGCTTCCATCTTCTCGCAGGTGTCCGAAATTGCCCAGCAAAACCACTGGCCCATCAGCGAGTTTCACGTTGAGAGAGGGCAGCTTGAAGATGTGTTTCGCAGCGTCACTCAGCTATCGGAGGGGCAGACTGATGAGTAATCTTGGCATTATTTTCAAGCGAGAGCTGTATAGCTACTTTGCTACGCCATTGGCCTACGTGTTCATAATTATTTTTCTGATCAGCAACGGAATCTTCACATTTGATCTGGGTGGGTTCTTCCTGAGAGGGCAGGCAGATCTTCTGCCATTTTTCGGCTTTCATCCCTGGCTCTATCTATTCATGGTGCCAGCGATTGCGATGACCCTGTGGGCCGACGAGCGGAAGACAGGAACCATTGAGTTGCTCCTGACGCTCCCGATAAGACTCGTCGACGTGGTGCTCGGAAAGTTTTTGGCTGCATGGGCATTAACAGGTATCGCGCTGACATTGACTTTCCCTATCTGGGTTACTGTGAACTATCTGGGCGATCCGGATAACGGTGTGATCGTAGCGGCCTATCTGGGAAGCTGGTTTATGGCGGGTGGTTTTCTGGCGATCGGTTCCTGCATGTCCGCCTGCACCAAAAATTCAGTGATCGCTTTTATTCTGACTGTCGCCATTTGCTTTCTGTTTGTGATCATGGGATCACCGATCTTGCTGAATGCGTTTCCATCGTGGATGCCTCAGTGGCTGGTTGATGCTTTTTCCGCCATGGGTTTTCTCACGCACTTTGACTCGATAGCAAAAGGCGTGCTGGATATAAGGGATTTTCTGTTTTTCAGCGTGTTTATCGGAGGTTGGTTGCTCGCGAGCGCAATTGTTATCGAAATGAAAAAAGCCAACTAGGAGGGATTGTGGTGAATAACAAAGCTCTTTTTTCATCTGCCGGCCTGGCAGGCATTTTTGGGGGAGTGATAGTCAGTGTCATCGGGATTACGATGCTACCCGGTTTGCGTATTGACCTCACCGAGGACAGGCTCTATACCCTTTCTGATGGAACGCGGAGTATTGTAAGCAATCTGGAAACGCCAATAGAGCTGCGCTTCTTTTACTCCGAAAGCGCCACAGAAGATCAGCCTCAGATCCGGGCTTATGGCCGCAGGGTGCAGGAATTATTGGAAGAGATTGCCTTCGCAAGTGAGGGAAACTTAACTCTGAACGTTATCGATCCGGAACCTTTCTCAGAAGAAGAAGATCTGGCGACTCAGTTTGGCATACGAGCGGTTCCGGTGAGTCAGGGTGGTGAATCCATCTATTTTGGGCTGGTAGCCTCTCAGGTCGTGGATCAGGCCGATTATAATCCATTGGCTCCCACTGCTGTTGAAGCACTACCTCTCATTCGCCCCGACCAGGAACAGTTTCTGGAGTATGAATTCATGAAGCTAATCTCCTCAGTGAATACGCCAGAGCGCACGGTGATCGGCCTAATCACTGAACTGGACATTGATGGAGGGTTTAATCCGTTAACAGGCCAGGCGACCTCACCGTGGTTTGTCATGGAAATGATACGTCAGCTCTACGATGTGCGCCGCATCGACATTACCTCCAGCAGCATTGAGGAAGACGTGGATATACTGATGATCGTCCATCCTCAGGAACTTACCGATGCGATGCTTTACTCGATAGATCAGCACGTCATGAAGGGTGGGCAAGCGATTGTCTTTCTTGACCCTAACGCAGATTCTCTTGTGACACGATCTCCGCAGGGTGCGATGATTCCCGCGGGTATGGGATCAGACCTTGATGTGTTGTTGTCTGCTTGGGGGGTCGAATTTCAAGATGGTAAAGTCTTGGCGGACAATGAGCTAGCTTTGCGTGTGAGAATGAGCCAGAACGAAAGACCCATGCCGCACCTTGGCATGATCGGCGTACCGCGAGAAAATTTTGATCAGGAAGATATCATCACCAGCCGTCTTGAAACCGTCAATTTTGCATCTGCCGGCGCCTTGTCCCAGTCGGACGGTGCAACCACAACTTTTGAGCCACTGATACGTTCATCGTCTGACGCGATGCTAATGGATGCAGCGTTGGTCGAAAATATTACGGACCCCTCGATTCTGTTCGATGAATTTCAATCCCAGGATATGAGCTATGTGCTCGCCGCCCGAGTCAGCGGTGAAATCACTTCTGCCTTCCCTGAAGGCCGACCTGAGATTCCAGAGGACACGGCCTCTGATGAACAAGAGGACGCGGAAGTTTCGCAGGCCCTACCAAGCATCGCTTCCTCCGATAACGCTGCCACCTCTGAAACCGATGCTACCGAGATCTCTGAAGAGGAGCCAGCAGATATTCATCTGGCGACAACTCAGGGCCCAGCAAATATTGTCTTGTTTTCAGATACTGATTTCCTGACTGACAGGCTTTGGGTGCAGGTCGCACAATTTCTAGGCCAGCGGATCCCGCAGCCTTTCGCAAACAATGGTGACCTGTTGATCAATAGTCTTGATAATCTTAGCGGAGGCGCTGATCTAGTCAGTATACGAAGCCGTGGAACTTATTCTCGGCCGTTTACACGTGTCATCGCACTGCAGCGGGAGGCAGACGACCGTCTGCGAACCGAAGAAGCAGACTTGCTCAACCGATTGTCAGAGACAGAGGCCGCTTTAGCTGAACTCAATCAGGATGAAGATGGTAATCCGCTTGGGCAACTGACGCCAGAGATACAAGTCGAAATAGATCGTTTTAACGGTGAAATGCTGGATACTCGCAGGCGGCTGCGCGACGTTCAGTTCCAGTTGACTGAGGATATCGATCAACTAGGAGCGAATCTAAAGGCGATCAACACTGTCTTGGTGCCCGTTTTGTTAACCGCTTTTGCGCTACTCGCTCACTACGCCCGACTGAGGCGTCGTCGCTCGGCCTTGGGAGCATAGCCCGCGTCAGAATTCCACTTTACTTACTGTCTGGGGGGCAGGGGGAAGATTAACCGAGATATGGGTCCCTTCTCCCAGTTTGCTGCGAATAATAAGCTCGCCGCCATGAGCCTGCGCGATTAATCGGCAAAGATAGAGTCCAAGCCCAAACCCGCCGGTGTTCCGCTGTCGGGCACTGTCGGCCCTGTAAAAAGGCTCGCTGATCCGGTCGAGATGTTCCTCGGCAATCCCCTCACCCTGATCTATCACCTCAACAATGGCTCGTTCTTCGAAGAAGGAGAGAGCGACGCTGATAGGGCGTCCTTTGCCGTGCCGAATGGCGTTGTTCAACAGGTTGGTGATGAGTAAACGCATGCGGAGTCGATCGATCAAAAATTCTCTGTCTTCTTCGGGGCATTCGATCTTGAGTCCTCCTGCATAGTCCTGAAATTGTTCTGACACGCCGCACACGAATTCGGAGATAAATACGGACTCTTCTGCGAGTACGGCATGCTCATTATTCAGCCGTTCCGTTTCGAGCAGATCCGAAATGAGCAGGTCGATCTCGTCAATGTCCTCCCGGAGCTGTTCTTTCTCATCACTTTCCGGCATGAATTCCAATCTCAGCTTGGCTTTAGTGATCGGAGTACGCAATTCGTGGCTAATGGCCATCAGAAGCTGGCGCTTTGCTTCAAGCATCGACTGCAGCGAGTCGGCCATGTGGTTGATACTCTCCGTAAGTTCACCCAGTTCATCCTGACGGTTGCTCTGGACCCTATAGCTGAGGTCGCCTTTTTCAATTCTCTCGGCGCCTTTCTTGAGCATTCTCACTGGGTCCAGCAGTCGATTGACCATGAAATAATTCAGGAAAAGCACGATGGCAGCGAGAGCAGCTCCCATGTAAACGACAAAGAAATTGATGTTGCTCTCATTTAAAGAGCGTTGGTAGAGATAGAAGTCATAGCCGCCTCGGTTCACCCGAATGATGTCCTCATTGTCAATCGTGCGAACTTCCGCGTCGGCAGTAATATTTCTGCTGAAGTTGGACGCATCAACATTAAGACGGTTGTCCGGATCGGAGCTCCACCGCATAATCGGATTGCGGATATTGATAGTCCAATCAAGCTCTTCTGCAAGTCGCATGGCATTACTTAGGTTAGGTGGCGTGCCAATGTCTTCGATGATGGATTCCACATTCCGCATGTAAAAATCCGGAATGGTTTCAATGGTGATTGCGGTCTGATTGACTGCTCGAAGTGATAGGGAAATAATCAGAAAAAAACTGATGACGGTGAAGCCAAAGATTAACAACAGTCTGACAAATAGAGATTTTTTTACGTACCGTAAAAGTGCCGTCATAGTTGCTCGCCGACGAAAGTATAACCACGCCCCCACACCGTCTTAATAAACCGAGGGGTCTTCGATGTGTCTTTTAACTTATGTCGCAAGCGGCTCACGAGTGTGTCAACCGCTCTGGAGAACAATTCGGCATCTATCCCGCGCAATCGGTTCATGAGCTCGTCGCGGGTGAACGTTTTGTTCGGGAATTGCATGAAGAGTATGAGTAACTCATATTCCATAGTTGTGAGATCGAGCATAGAGCCATCCAGTTTGACTTCACGTCGAGAAGTATCAACGTCCAGTCCAATTACCGGTTTTATCTCACGTACAATGTTGTCGTCACTGCTACGGCGGAGGATATTATGTATGCGAGCTACTAGTTCCCTCGGTTCAAATGGCTTGGGCAGATAATCGTCTGCACCAAGCTCAAGACCCACGATACGATCGGTGACCTCAGCGTGGGCAGTCAGCATGAGGATCGGAAGCTGTCCGAAAATTGAAGACTTGGCGCGTATTTCCCGGCAAATTTCAAAGCCATCCTTCTCCGGAAGCATGACGTCGAGAATCAACAGGTCGGGCTTAATCTGCTTAATCATTTCGAAACCCTTGCTTGGGGTTATGGCGACATGAGCTTGCATGTCGTAACGTTCCAAATACTGTACAAGCAATTTGCCTAATTTCTCGTCATCGTCAATGATCAGAATTTGCTTCATCGTGTTGAATTTCCTTAAAGAATTCAGCCATGGTACGAATAAGATTTCGCGAAATCAATTGTAAACAAAAGACTGAAATTCATGGAGTGACCGGCTCGATAAAGCCGCCTCTTTTTGCATACGCCTGATTTCTCTGCGCTTGAATTATTCTGCTTGACGGCAAAAAGGGCTGCGAACGGTTTATATGAAGTCTCGGCAGACGGGCCTGGCTTCTCTGAGGTCTTGAATTTCCATCGATAAGACCCATTACCTTTCTAGGTATATTTAGGCGAGGAAACCCGTTTTGAGAATTTTCCACACGCTTACAGGGAGACTGATCTCTGGCGCATTGCTTTGTTTTTGTGCTACCGCTGGAGCGGCGCAGTCCCAAGACTATGCGCACTTCAGTACGGACGATGAAGCCAACAACATTGAGATCTTTAAACGAACCAGTCCTTCGGTTGTCAATATCACCAATGCCCGGAGGGTCAGGTCATTTTACTCTCTCAATCCCCAGGATGTACCTCAAGGCAGCGGCACCGGTTTTGTCTGGGATACGCAGGGACATATTGTGACCAACTTCCACGTGGTGCAGCAGGCAGATCGGGTGCTCGTCACTCTCCAGGATGGGATGACCTTTGACGCTATACCGGTGGGTGTTGCTCCCAACCATGATCTGGCTGTGCTGAAGATTGAGGCGGATAATGTGGCGCTGATTCCGATTGTACCGGGAGACTCTTCTTTGTTGGAGGTGGGCCGTAAGGTGGTTGCGATTGGTAACCCTTTCGGCCTTGACACCACAATGACTGTCGGTGTGGTCAGCGCCCTTGGTCGGGAAATTGATTCGGTAACCCGCCGCAAAATATCGGATGTGATTCAGACCGATGCCGCAATAAATCCTGGGAACTCCGGAGGGCCTCTGCTGAATTCGCTGGGAGAATTGGTAGGCGTTAATACGGCGATTTACAGTCCGAGCGGAGGCAGCAGTGGTATCGGTTTCGCGATTCCTGCCAATACGGTAAACCGCATTGTGCCAGAGCTCATCCAGTTCGGCCGCATACAAACACCGATTCTCGGCATTAATTTGCTTCCTCAGGCCGAGTATTACAGGCGCCTGTGGAAGATTGACGGCGTGATTGTGTTGGACACCATCGCGGGTGGTGAATCCGAGCGGCTCGGCATGCGAGGCTTGACCCGTGTCGATGGAGGGCGAATTCGCCTCGGTGACGTGATCGTCCGTCTCGACGAAGAATCAATCAGTAACGAAAATGACCTTGCGGCATTTCTCGAAAACAAGCGCGCAGGAGATCGTGTTACTGTCACCACGCGGCGGGATAATCGAGTACTGGAATATGAGATAGAGTTGCAGGCCCCGCCGTCACCCTGATTTGCCCTTTTGAGTGTTTTCGGAAGCGATGGTTTCAGTTAGAACCGGCAACTATCGCCGCGCCAGCTGATCTCTCGCCGTGTTGATGGCCCGAAGTACTCGCTTGGGGGCTGTGCCTCCGAAATGGTCTCGCGCGTTGAGTGAACCCTCAAGAGTTAGGCATTCAAATACTTCTTCGTCGATTTCGGCGTAGAAGCCCCTCAGCTCTTCCAGGGACAGTTCGCAGAGATCCTTCTTCTGCCCAATGGCTGACGCGACTGCTTGGCCAACAATCTCGTGCGCGTCCCGAAACGGAAGCCCCTTCTTGACCAGGTAATCCGCCAGATCAGTCGCAGTAGCATAGCCTTTCATGGCAGCCTTTCGCATGTTGTCCCGGTTGCACTCTATTGCCGTTATCACGCCAAGATAAGCGGATAGGCAGTCATGTAAAGTATCAAGCAAATCGAACAGTGGCTCCTTGTCTTCCTGATTGTCTTTATTGTAAGCGAGAGGTTGAGATTTCATCAGGCTGAGTAAAGCCATCAGATGCCCAATGACCCGACCGCTTTTTCCTCTCACGAGTTCCGGGACATCCGGATTTCTCTTTTGAGGCATTATTGATGAACCGGTACAGAACCGATCAGGTAGCTGGATAAAGTCAAATTGCGCAGAAATCCAAAGCACCAACTCTTCTGAAAACCGAGATAGGTGCGTCATTATGATGCTTGCTGCAGCTGCCAGTTCAATGGCGAAATCCCTGTCACTGACAGAGTCCAATGAGTTGGCCGTAGGCGCGGAAAAACCGAGCAAGTCTGATGTGTAGTGCCGGTCAATCGGAAATGTTGTTCCCGCTAGGGCAGCGGCACCCAGTGGTGATAGGTTAACTCGTTTGCGGCAATCCATCAGTCGTTGATAGTCCCGATCCAGCATTTCAAACCACGCTAGCAGATGATGGCCAAAACTGACAGGCTGAGCCGTCTGTAAATGCGTAAAACCCGGCATCACTGTCTCAGCTTCCCGCTCAGCTAGATCAAGCAGGGCCGCCTGGAGTTCGCTAATGATGCCAGCCGTACGATCGATCTCATGTCGTACGAAGAGTCGAATGTCAGTGGCAACCTGATCGTTACGAGAGCGGCCGGTGTGGAGCTTTTTGCCAGTGTCACCAATTCGTTTGGTCAGAGCCGCTTCGATATTCATGTGGACATCTTCCAGTGCAACCTGCCAATTAAAGGTCCCCCTCTCAATATCTGAGCGGATGCCTTCCAGTCCTTCAATGATTTCCCTAGCTTCTGTTTGGGTGAGTATGCCGGCTTTCTGCAGCATACGAGCGTGGGCTATTGAACCTTCAATGTCATAGGGATAGAGACGGTAGTCAAAGGAGACCGATGCAGTGAAGCGTTCGACAAATTCATCTGTTGATTCGGTGAACCTGCCACCCCACAGTTTATGGGTGTCGCTGGATTTGTCGCTCATGAGGCCGCTCTTTGTTGACTGAGTGGAAGGCGATTATAGCAAGTTGCCACAGTGGTAATAAGCGGCCCCGCGTTAAAACTCGGTCAGACAAACCGGCTGATTTACTTTACTATGACGATAAATCACTTAGTAAATTCTCCGATAAAGGCATGAGCACTCACGACCTAATACGCATCGCAACCCGAGAGAGTCCGCTGGCCTTATGGCAGGCAAATTATGTGAGGGATGCCTTGCAGAGAAATCATGACAGTCTCGTCGTTGAACTGGTTCCAATGACCACTCGCGGGGATCAGATTCTGAATTCTCCTCTGGCGAAAGTGGGCGGAAAAGGCCTGTTTGTCAAAGAACTTGAAAAGGCCATGCTGGAGGGGCGTGCCGATATTGCCGTACATTCAATGAAGGATGTACCGATGTCCCTTCCGGAAGGGTTGAAACTCGCCGTGGTTTGCGAGAGAGAAGACCCGGCTGATGCCTTCGTCTCAATTAATTTTCCAACCCTGCTGCAGCTTCCACATCGAGCGCGTGTGGGTACCTCCAGTTTTCGCCGTCAGTGTCAATTGCAGTCTGAGAGACCGGATATTCAAATCTGTGATCTCAGGGGCAACGTCGGTACTCGCATCGGGAAGCTGGATGCCGGTGAATATGACGCGATAATTCTTGCTTCTGCGGGCTTGATTCGGTTGGGTCTTCAGCATCGGATTAGTGAGCGACTTTCATTTGATCTCAGTTTGCCAGCAGGTGGGCAAGGGGCGGTAGGCATTGAATGCCGTGCTGATGATGAAAAGACCTTCGAGCTGATTCAGTGCCTCCATCATCATGAAAGTGCCATCCGGGTATCTGCGGAACGGGCGGTAAACGCGAGGCTGGACGGTGGCTGTCAGGTGCCCATTGCCAGCTACGCTGAAGTACATAAGGGCAGAGTGTTTCTGCGCGGGCTTGTTGGCGCACTGGATGGCTCAGTCATCTATCGTAGTCAAAAGTCGGGCCTGACGCAGGACGCCCGCCAACTGGGAATCAGTGTCGCTGAGGATTTATTGTCCCAGGGAGCCCGATCGATACTCGATTCGATTGAGACAATGACATGAAGCAGCGCAGGTAACCCTTTACCGCGATGAACCCGAATGCAACCTTGTCTCGCCTTCTGAAAGATCAGGTTATTCTGATTACTCGAGCGGAGCATCATCAAGCTTCTTTACGACGAGCTATTGAAGCTCGATGCGGGTCCTGGGCAAGTCTGCCTCTGATTGACATACTTCGGCTGTCGGATGCTGAGCTCCAGCAGGCCCGCGATAAAATTCAAGAGCTTGATCGTTATGACGTCGTCATTTTTGTCAGTCAGAACGCTGCAAGATTTGGTGCGGAACTGATTGCCGATTACTGGCCTCAACTGCCGGTAAGGCAGCGGCTTATCACTTTCGGAAAGGGCACTGCAGCTCTGCTTGCAGAGATACTCGCTGCCGAAGTAGAGTTCCCCGTTGACGGGAGCGACAGTGAAGCCGTTTTGAGGCTACCTGCACTGAATGAGATCGCGGGGCGTAGGGTCCTCATACTTCGCGGCGTCGGCGGAAGGGAGTATCTTGCACAGACGCTGCGCCGCAGAGGGGCTTTCACTGATTATGGGGAGCTTTATCGGCGCCAGGTCCAACAACACGATGGCCCGCGTGTTGCGATCGAATTGCGGGGTCGCGGATTGAGCGCGGTGACTGTCCATAGTGGCGAGTCGTTGGCTGTGCTCGGGGAGCTTGTTGAAGCGCACCTGCATGAGCTGTTCACCATGCCTCTGGTGGTTCCTTCTGATCGAGTCGCGGTACAGGCTCGGGAACTGGGTTTTCTTAACGTCCATACCGCAGGTGGGGCGGGCGACGAGATGATGCTGGCAGCTCTAGAAAAAATCTTTTCGAGCGGTCATTGAGCAGGCCGATTAACTGTTCATAAATTTAGGGATGCACGGCGGGATATTTTGTGACCGATCAGCCAGAAACACCGAAAATTCTCGAGCAGATTTCTAAGGGCACCAACCCCAGCGTGACACGTAAGCGGCAAAATGCTCGCCGCCGTTTTATAATCGTTCTACTTGTTTTT
>PBTW01000071.1 GCA_002729315.1 Gammaproteobacteria bacterium | reverse complement strand
TGGTCAAACAGACCTTCAGCCTGCAAGCGTTGTTTGAGCTCCTCAAAGGCGCGCCGCAAAGCCCCGTCGCCAGCTTCCTCCATCTGGCTCACGATCAGCTGGTAATCACCGCGGTTAGGGTAGATGCTCAGCTGGCCGCTTACGATCAGCTGATCGCCGTTTTTCGGATTGAATCGGACCAAGCGGTTGCGACCAGCAAACATGGCGCAGCGCAGCTGTGATTTTTGATCTTTTAGTGTGAAATACCAGTGGCCGGACGCCGGATTAGCAAAGTTTGAGATTTCACCTTCAACGGCGACCTGTGAAAAATGCCCTTCAAGCAGAGATTTTGCCATCTGGTTCAGACTGCTGACACTGAGGACTTTGGCAGTTTCAGGTGCCGACATTGCGGGTGGCTCAGGCAAATTCACCGCCCAACCTCGGCACGGACCCGGAGGCTTCGGATGAAAACTTCGGCGCATGGTTCACTCAGTGACATCGCTGCTAAACCGGCCGCCGTGCCGTTCAGTGATCAGTGTTGCTGCCCCATTGGCTGCAATGTTTACCCCGGTTATGAACATGTCTGAGCTAATCTGACTTATCCGGCGGCTTCAGCCACTTTTGCTCGGTTTGCAGAGGTGCTGTCAAGGTTGTCATAAAGGCTTCCAGCTGTTTGAGCTGGACTGACCGCAAGGCCAGCGGTTTCGCCTCATTGTGGCTGAGCATGGAAGTTGGCGCCTCGTTGTAATGCTCCATAACCTCTCCAAGATCGGTGATCTGACCACCGTGCATGTAAGGTGCAGTTTCGGTAACGTTCCTTAACGTTGGCGTCTTATGCGCGCCGACCAAATCATTTTCATCTTTGGCAAACCTAAGTTCTGTGCACTGGCTCGGCTCGGCATCACTGTAGTTCCCAAGACAGTTGAACTCATCCTGACGCGCAAGTCTAATGCCATCATACCTTCCCATAGGGGGCAGCTGTCCCGCAATGGCAAGCACACCGGTATTGTGAAATTCGAAATTGGTCAATAGCGGGCCATTGTGACAGCTGATGCACTGGGCTTGGTCAATGAAAAGCGCAAGACCTGCTAACTCGTCTTTGCTGAGCAGACTTCCCGGCATCAACGCAGAGCTGTCGGTCAAACTGTCGGCATAGTCGTCAAAGCGACTGCGCCCCGGTTTAATCTTGCGTTGATAGGCGGCGAGTGCCTTGCCGACATTGGCAAAAACTCGGTTGATGTCCAGCTGCAGGTCTAAATTCAGAGATTCCCAGTTGTTCCGGAGCAACTCATTGCCCAGCGGCGAGGCCGAGTGAGGCGCTGTCGGCAATGCGGGCAGTGGGTCAAAGAGACTTTCGTATTGCGATTTGTAAAGCGGATCCTCGGCGATCAGGCGCACCACCTGTAAGCGATCCAGATTGTGTTCATGACCGGCTTCAATAGGAGCAAGGGCTTGGGCCCACTGTGAATCTTTCCGACCATCCCAGTAAAACCAGGGGCTGAAGGCGAGCCCAACGAGGGAAGGCGTATGTCTGAATCCCTTCTGGGTGCCCACTGCGAGAGTCCGGTCATCGGTGAAGTAGTTTTGTGGCTGATGACAGTTCGCACAGGCGACTTTGCCATTGCCGCTGAGACGCTGGTCGAAATACAGGCGGTGGCCGAGCTGAGCCGCAAGCTCGCTCTCTGCCACCGCGTTACTCGGGTCACCCGGGGTTGCTGGAAGCCGGGAAAGAGACAGAGACTGGATGAGTGCGCGCTGCGCCGGCGTCCATTCGGCGCGCAGGGGATCCGGTAACAGTCTCCAGGCAAGCAAGCCTACCACCGCTGTCAAAGTGCATCCGGCGATCAGTATTCTTGTCATAGTCGGAATTCCAGAGTCGCCGATTCGCTGCCCTGATCACTGATTACGTCGAACGTTAGCAGCCAGCGGCCCGGCATGTGGAACCTCATACCCTCCAGCAGATAACGACCAGGGGTGACCTCTCCGGTCACGACAGGCGAGGTCGGTAAACCGTGGTCATGATCGGGCATGCCGCCAACGACTGACATTAGGGCTCCACTCAAAGGGGCGCCATCGGCGGTGTACAGCACGAGCTCCCAACTGTGAATGGTATTGATTGCCAGCGGATCGAGCTGACTGAAGATTTCAAGCGCTGAACCTTGATTAGTTGTCAGGGAAAAAGTGGCCGACTGGCTCCAGCCGTTAATGGCGGGCAGCCACAGAAAAAACCCGGTGAGTTGAAAAATTCTGAGGGTCGGTGAAGTCATATTTCTTGCTGATCAGCCGCTGTAGTAATTCTCGAGAATGAACCGGGAGCTGCAGATGGCCATCAACTCCAGATCACTCTCGCTGGTGTTGCTAATACGTTGTCTAGTGCCGGGCGGGATTAGTACGACGTCTTTCGCATTCACTGCGGCGCTAACCTCGACAAGCCCCTGCGCGCGTAGTTTGACATAGCGTTCATACATTCCGGTCAGCTAGTGCCACGCTGTTTGCTGCCCTGCCTGCACTCTGGCATGGGCGATTGAGACCGCTTTGTCCTGATCAGTGCTTGAGACTCCGATGATGTAAGAACCTTCCTTAAAGCTGTACTCGTCGGCTGTCTGGAGCTATCTGATGAAAGGATGTATGGGTGTCTTTGAGGCCTTGTTTCAGAATTGAGGAGCCCTGTCTCTGCGGTGCACCTGCCTAGGGTTTTCGGAATTTCAGGGTGAACCGATCGGTATTGCCCCGGATGCCGGGAGTGCCGACTTCCTGCTCGAGATCGTCTTCAGGATGGTAATGGAGCGGGCTGTAATCTTCGAATTCAAAGCCGAGCTCGGTCAGTTCCTTAATGACAACTACCGGATCGAGACGGCGCCCTATCGCTCGATTATCAGGTTGCATATGACGTCGTGTGTGATCAACAATTCCGTAGACACCATCGGACTTCAGCGCCTTGAAAGCAGCCCGGTTCAGATGGTTCCGCCGCTCATCGTTGAGATTGTGTAAATTCCAGAAGGTCAGGATCAGATCGAAGTCTGCTTCAGCAAAACTAAATTCAGGTATATTCAGTAAAGTGAGCTCTTCGTTGATGGCTGAAGTGCATTCCAGGCCTGGGAGCGCCATGACCTCATTTTTGAAGGTTTCACTGAGACCTATGGCGAACACCAGTTGCCCGTCTTCACTGCACAGAACCGGCCCGAGGATCTTCGACCAGTACCCACTTGCCGGAGAAAGTTCCAGCACCTTCATGCCGCTGTCGAGGCCAAAAAAACTTAGCGCTTGCGTGGGCTTACGATTGGGATCTCTTGCAATCTCGGATGATTCTCTAATGCTGCTCTGAAGTGCGCTTTCAATCAGGGAGCGCGTGCTGGCTGCGTCAGCCGCGAAGAGCTGGGCGCTGACTACGAGCAGGATCATAGAGAGCAGGGCTTTAGGCATACACTTACCATGCTTTAATGCATATGTGCGATTAAAACAAATTTTGCCTCAAATGTTTATCACTGATCCAAGCGGATGTGACGGCGCGCAGAATCCGGCGCGGTCGGAAAAATACGGTGAAAAGCCCGATCTTAGATCCTGGCCGCTCGGTCGTGCTAGCATATACATCTCTATTTTTTTGCCAGCGGGAAAATAAGGGGGAAAGCGGTGTTAGCCTTGATAAAAGCCAAAGCAGCGAGTGGGTTTCTGTTGGTAAGCCTGAGCCTTGCCTTCAGCGCAGCTTATTCTCAGCAAAGCGAGAACCGTGGTAAAGGTGAGATACCTGACCTACAGGGCGTGTACAGTATTGCCACGGTGACTATGCTGGAACGGGGTGAGCAGTTCGGCGGTAAACTGTTGATCAGCGCCGAACAGGCTGCAGCCGTCGGTGAAACAGGAGCCAGCTATCTTGATAATCTCGTCAGCAATGTGGGCGGGGCCGAGGCCCAGGTCGGAGGCTACAACACATTTTGGATGGATCCGGGGGAGAGAATGGCCGTGATTGACGGCGAGATCAGATCCTCGATCATCGTTGAGCCGGAAGACGGACGCCTGCCTTGGGCCGAAGGGGCTCAACGACGTATTTTTGGCAGTATGCGCGCTCAGGGGGCCTTCGATGGCCCGGAAGTACGCCCAATGGGTGAGCGCTGCCTGGTCGGTTTCGGATCATCCGGTGGGCCACCGATGCTACCGGTTCTTTACAACAATCACAGCCAGATCGTTCAGACTGATGACTACGTAATGATTCTCGCTGAGATGAATCATGATGCGCGCATTATTCGTCTGAAAGACAGCCAGCATGACGAAATGCATAAATGGTTGGGGGACTCTATCGGATACTACGAGAGTGATGCGCTGGTTGTCGAAACGACCAACTTTCACGCGCAGGAGGGTCTCCGAGGTGCCCTCCGTCATTTTTTCTATTTGTCTGCGGATGCCAGAATTACCGAGAAATTTTCCCGCCTTGATGAAAGTACGCTGCTCTATCGATTCACGGTCGATGATCCTGCCGTCTATGCTCGACCTTGGAGTGGTGAATTGCCGATGAATGCCGTTGAGGATCGGATCTTTGAGTACGCCTGCCATGAGGGGAACTATGCGCTTCCCGGTATCCTTGCCGGAGCAAGGCGGCAAGAGCTGCAGGAAGAATTAAGGCCGGTGGGTCAATAATCGTCAATAATCAGGGGAACGTGTTATGACAGGTTGTCGCTTCGCAGGTTTGATCGCCATCTTAACGTCGGTTTTCGCGAGTGTGGCGGATGAGCTTACGCCGGAGTTGTCCGTCAAGGAGATTATGAACAGCATCGTGACTCCGGCAACTAACATCATCTGGGGAGCTTACCAGTTGGAAACCGAATCGCAGTGGCAGGAAGTGGGCCGGGCGGCGACAGCGGTGATCGGCGCGGCCAACCTGCTGATGTTGGGTGGAACGGGCGAGGGTGAGACGGAGATCGCCGGCGAGGCTGAATGGCAGCGTTCTAATCAGTTGATGCTTGCTGCGGCCCGACAAGTCCTGGTAGCGGTAGATAAACGCGATGAAAATGCGCTGTCACAGGTGGGCAATGATGCGCTGTACCCGCCATGCGAGAGCTGTCATCAAGCCTATCAGAAATAACAAGACGCCCGATATCTCCCCTGGCACTCTAAGCCGCCACAAAGAGCGCAGGCAGGCGCTCCAGAAACCAAAAGCAAGCGATTCCGCCAAGTCCATACGCCAAGCCGCGATGGATATTACCCAGACCGTCGCATGAAAACCTGCTGACCATAAAGTTCGCCAGAATCATGGCGCAAATGAAGATTACCTGGCCCCCTTCAACGCCTAGATTGAAGAACAGCAGGGCAAGCGGTATGTCGGACTCGCTCAATCCCAGCTCGCCGAGAGCGCCGGCAAAGCCGAATCCGTGAAACAGCCCGAACACAAAAGCGACAATCCAGGGCTTGCGGTGAACCAGAGTTGTCTGGCCACGTTGGCTCATCACCACTTCCCGTGCCAGCATAAGGATCGACAGCGCGATCAGCACTTCGATCGGTGGTCCGGGTACCGGGAAAATGTCTAGCACCGCACATGCCAACGTGATGCTATGGGCAACCGTAAACGCTGTAATGGTCTTCAGCAGCCTCCAAAATCCTTTCAAGAGCAACAGCAGTCCGAGGACGAACAGCAGGTGATCGATGCCAAACAGGATGTGATCGGCCCCCAGTAATAAATAGCGATAAGCGAGATTTCCGAGCGACCCTGCGCCGGCTTTGAGACCGCTCATTGGGACCGTAATATTGGCGCCAGTCCCTGGGAAATAACCGGAAATATTTTCGCCATCCGCCCAGTGAGCGATAGCGACGACACCCTGAAGTGACCATGGAAAACTCAAGCTGTCGGCAATGTTCAGCGCGGGGCTGCACTGAAACCGGTAGGCAAAATTACCGGGCGCTAAACCCTCGCAGCGTTCGGGAAGAATCCGCTCGATATTGAACAGGGGAGGAACCTGCTGATCAACGATAGACAGGCGATAGTTGCCTGGGCTCTGTTCATCGAGAAAAACTCTTGCGACACCAGTGACATCGACGTCATGCCCATGCGTTGAGGCCGGTATGAGCAGGAAACAGAGCATGAGGCGAAGGAGTGATTTCATTGAGAAGGAGATTTCCGGCAGCTCACAGGTCCGACTAATGGACTGGATTGTCGTTGAATATGCGGATGGTGTATTGTTCCCAGAGACGCTCTATTTCTGTCTGCAGGCGTTGGTCTTCTTCCATGCCAATCCAATCAAGCCTGACGCGGTCGCGAATCTCCGCCAGTGACGGTAGTACCGACGGAGTTCTGGATTTGACCTGAAGCCAATGCTGACCGCGGTTACTTAGGTAAGGCCCCTGCCATGGACCGATGTCGGCGTCAAAAACCTGCTCAGCAAAAAGTTCATCAAAGATGTTGGACAGATCAAGCCGGTTGACATTCGGGAGAGAGTCGAGATTCCCTGGCGACAAGGACAGCATGGATTCCGCCTCTGCGCCGGCGGCGAGTTGTCCCAGTAATTCCGCGGGCAGAGTCGCACGGCTGTTGAAAACAATTTCGTAAGTGTCCAGCGTCGGCAGGGTGCGATAGCGCTCAAGATTGGCCTGATAAAAAGCCTCCAGCTCGGATTCACTGGGCTGAATGATATCGCCGCTCAACACATGACGCATTTTCTGGGCAAGGATGTCGTGAATACGGGCATCATCATCCAAGCCCATTTTAAGTGCTTCCTGAACCAGAATCTGCTCTTCTACAAAAGCTGCGGTGAAATATTCCCGCTGCTCTTCGCTGAGGGCCTGGCCGGTCGCCATCTCCTGCATGAACAGACGTCCATCTATGTCGGCCTGGTCAAGTTCAAGCAGCGCGGTCTGGGTTCGATTGCTGAGCCCATACAGAGCAAAAATGATCAGGGCCATCAGGAAAAAATGCATCAGCGGTTCTCGCATCAGCCATCTGATCGTGTCGGGTTGTGCGTCTTTGCTCATCGGATCCTATCCTTAAGGCTAGTCATTCTGAGTGGGCGCCGGCACGCTCTAAGAGTCGAGAGTGTGCCGGTAGTGTTGAACCTGTAGCGCGCGCCCGTGTCACGTTTAAACAGATTCTATAACCGGGAGTGGGAAGCGGCCAGTCATGAAGGCACTAATTCGAGAATTTATTGACAGCTGCCGCCGCGAGGAAAACCGGCTTGTTCAAGGCGACAACATGAACCGAATAAAAACCTTCGTCGATGCGGCCTTTGCGTTCGCTTTTACGATGCTGGTGATCGGCATAGATTCGATCCCGAAAAGCCCTCCAGAACTGTCTGAGCTCCCCAAAAGACATCCCCGCGTTTTTCTTCAGCGCGATTGGTGTCGGTGCGGTGTGGCTGGCGCATGCCAAATGGAGCCGCACTTTAGGATTGCAGGATTCGATCACCGTGTATCTGAGCCTGGCGCCGGTCAGGCCCGAAGATAGGGGTCTCTAGACCGGTCAGAGCCCCCGTCAAGCTGACCAATCTGTACAACAGACCTTGGCATCTATATACTTTTGTTTTTGCGGACGAGACAAATCCTATGTTACGGATTGCTGAAGAAGCTTTAACATTTGATGACGTCTTGCTGCTGCCCGCACATTCTACCGTGCTTCCTCGCACGGTCGCTCTGCAGTCCCAGATCGCCAGAGAAATCTCGCTGAACATCCCACTGATTTCTGCAGCAATGGATACGGTAACGGAAGCGCGTCTGGCTATTGCTATGGCTCAGGAAGGCGGTCTGGGCGTCATCCATAAGAGCATGACCATTGAGCATCAAGCGCGTGAAGTACGCGCAGTAAAGAAGTATGAAAGTGGGGTTGTGAAGGACCCGATCACTATTTCCGCCCGGGCGACCGTGCGAGATCTGGTGGCGGTGATGAAGGAAAACAATATCTCCGGCATGCCGGTCATGAATGGTTCAGGCCTGGCGGGGATTGTAACCAGTCGAGATGTGCGCTTCGAGTCCAATCTGGATGCGACAATAGACACGATCATGACACCGAGAGACGGCCTGGTTACCGTGAAGGAAGATTTTAACCTTGCTGAGGTGAAAGCGCTGCTCCACCGACACCGGATTGAAAAAATCCTCGTGGTGAATGATGGTTTCGAGCTCAAGGGGCTCATCACTCTGAAAGACATCCTCAAGTCAGAAGATTTTCCCAATGCCTGTAAAGATGAACAGGGCCGACTGAGATCAGCCGCAGCCGTCGGCACCTCTGCGGACACCGATGACAGAGTGGCAGCGCTGGTTGAAGCGGGCGTCGATGTGGTTATCGTGGATACGGCCCACGGGCACCATCAGGGCGTAATTGACAAGGTGGCGAGTATCAAGAAACGTCACGGTGAGGTATCAGTAGTCGGTGGCAATATTGGAACCGCGCGGGCTGCCCAGGATCTGGCTGCGGCGGGCGCTGATGCGGTCAAGGTCGGTATTGGGCCGGGTTCGATCTGCACGACTCGTATTGTCACCGGCGTTGGAGTCCCGCAGATTTCCGCTGTGGCCAATGTGGTGGATGCCCTGAAAGATACCGATGTTTGTGTGATTTCAGACGGGGGTATCCGATACTCAGGCGATATCGCCAAAGTGATCGCTGCCGGCGCCAATGTGGTGATGGTAGGCAGCCTACTGGCTGGTTCAGAGGAAGCCCCGGGCGAAGTGGAGCTATATCAGGGGCGCAGCTATAAGTCCTATCGCGGTATGGGAAGTCTTGGTGCCATGTCGCACTCTCAGGGGTCGAGTGATCGTTACTTCCAGGATGACAAGGCCGGTCAGGAAAAACTGGTGCCGGAAGGTATTGAGGGGAGGGTCCCCTATAAAGGCCCGATGGCAGCCATTGTTCATCAGTTGATGGGGGGGCTGCGGTCCAGCATGGGCTATACTGGCTGTGCAGACATCGAGCAGATGCGCACGAAGACTCATTTTGTAAAGATCACTGGTGCCGGCATGTCGGAGTCTCACGTACACGATGTGTCTATTACTAAAGAAGCACCGAACTACCGCGTATCCTAGGCTTCAGGGTCCACAGCTTTCAGCCAGTGATGGTGTAAAAAGCGAGGCCCAGGTCAACTGACGGATGGCGGTCAGCCGGGGCAACAGGCTCAATTCTCTAATCCATGCCGCGGGGCTTTCCGTTACTGATGGCTAGTACCAACATTCACAGCCAGAAGATTCTGATTCTCGACTTCGGGTCACAATATACGCAGCTCATTGCCCGCAGAATCCGTGAAGCGGGTGTTTACTGTGAAATCTGGGATTACGACGTTTCAAAAGACGACTTTACCGCCTTCGCGCCTCGGGGAATTGTACTTTCCGGCAGTCCTGAATCTGCGAATAGCACAGTGTCGCCGAGACCACCGGCTTTTGTTTATGAGGCCGGCTTGCCGATACTCGGCATCTGCTATGGCATGCAGACCATGGCCGAGGAATTTGGCGGCAGGGTTGAGGCCTCCGATAAATCCGAATTTGGTTTTGCACAGGTTAACATCGTCTCTGGCAGTGTCTTGCTGGACGATATTGAAGATCGTCGTCTGGACAGTGGGGCTTCTCAGTTGGATGTCTGGATGAGCCATGGAGATAAAGTTACTGCGGTACCTCCAAGCTTCGAGATTGTGGCTGCAACCGACAGTGCGCCCGTTGCTGCCATGCGCCATCGCGAGAAGCCGTTTTTCGGACTCCAGTTTCATCCGGAAGTCACACATACGCTGCAGGGAAAGCGCATAATCGAGAAATTTGCCCTCGAGATCTGTGACTGCGAGAGTTTGTGGACCGCAGCCAGCATCATTGAGGACGCAATTGCGACGGTTCAGGAGAGAGTCGGAAAGGACCAGGTGCTGTTGGGGCTCTCAGGGGGGGTGGATTCCTCGGTGGTGGCAGCATTGCTACACCGGGCTATTGGCGATCAGTTAACCTGTGTGTTTGTCGATAATGGCTTATTGCGTCTAAATGAAGGTGACCAGGTGATGTCGACCTTTGCCGAGAAAATGGGTATCAGGGTAATCCGCGCAGATGCTGAGGAGAAGTTTCTTGGCAAGCTTGCCGGTGTCGAGGATCCTGAAACCAAGCGCAAGATCATTGGCAAAACCTTTATCGAGGTGTTTGATGAACAGGCAGCGAAACTGGGTAAAGTAAAATGGCTGGCGCAGGGGACGATCTACCCTGATGTGATTGAATCAGCCGGTTCAAAAACCGGTAAAGCCCATGTCATTAAGTCTCACCACAACGTTGGTGGTTTGCCAGACGAAATGGCCATGGCTCTTGTTGAGCCACTTCGGGAATTGTTTAAAGATGAGGTCCGGAAAATCGGCCTGGAACTGGGTCTGCCCTACGATATGGTTTTTCGACACCCATTTCCGGGACCAGGCCTCGGCGTCAGGGTGCTGGGTGAAGTGCGCAAGGAATACTGCGACATCCTGCGACAGGCGGATGCGATTTTTATAGAGGAGCTGCACCGCGCCGGAAAATATCACGAAGTGAGTCAGGCCTTCGCGGTGTTTCTGCCGGTCAGATCAGTCGGGGTGGTGGGCGATGCCCGCCGCTATGCCTACCTGGTCAGCCTGCGAGCGGTGGAAACTATCGACTTCATGACGGCCCGCTGGGCCAGGCTCGACCCGGAGTTGCTGGAACACGTTTCCAACCGGATCATTAATGAAATCCCTAACGTGTCCCGCGTTGCCTACGATATCTCGAGCAAACCACCTGCCACCATTGAGTGGGAGTAAGCACAACTTTATAAATTATTGATTTAATTGGATACTGTTTTAAAAATTTACTACAAATTATAGTGGTACCTGATATTTTTCAGTGATTTAAAAATCAGTACTACAAACTCACTACAAAGTTCTAGTGTCTACTGGAAAAAACTGCATCTGTTTGTAGTTGAATCGGAAAACATATTGGTAAAAGCAGTTGAATCGAGAGAAAAGAGATAAAGATTCTGCTGATGGAAATCTTGGCGCGGCGGAAATAAGCCCACCTCTGGAACTACTCAATAGCCTTAGAGTGCACTACCAGAATGGACAGCTCATCGCCGCAGAAAAGCTTGCTATGCGCATCACGCAAGAGTTTCCTGAGCATCAATTTACCTGGAAAGTTTTAGGCGCAGTATTAGGCGAAGCAGGCAGACAGTCTGAAGCCATAAAGGCTAATCAGATAGCAGTCACATTGTCCCCTAAAGATGCCGAAGCCCATTGTAACTTGGGTGTGGCCCTCACAGGGGTCGGAAGGTTAGACGATGCTCTTGCAAGTTTTGACCAAGCGACAGCTCTGGAAACTAACTTTATCGAAGCCCACAACAATAAGGGTATTACGCTTCAGGCACTGGGAAGATTACACGAAGCTCTAGTCAGCTTTAACCAGGCAATATCCTTGCAGCCTGACTTTACCGAAGCCCACTACAATTTGGGTATCACGCTCAAAGCGCTTGGAAGACTGCACGATGCTGAAGCAAGCTATAGAAAAGCGATAGCGTTGAAACCTACCTACGCCGAAGCTTACAATAATCTGGGCGTCACGCTAAAACAGCTCGGACGATTGGACGAAGCTGTGTCTAGCTTTTGCCAAGCGATGGCGTTGAAGCCCGACTTTTCCGAAGCATATGTTAGCCTCGGGGTCGCCCTTGGAAACGTTCGGTTCAAATCTGCAAACCCCAACCTTTACGCTCCATTAATCCAACTCTTAACTTATGGAAATTTTACTCGCCCGAAAGACGTAGCCAAAAGCACACTAAGCCTCTTAAAGCAAGATGTTCAAATCAAAGATTTACCGTTTAAGAGAAACTCTACTGTGAGTCTTGATGAGGTAGCCCCCATAATTGGGAGTCTAAATAAACTTCCATTGCTACATCACCTGATGCGCTTATGCCCACTTCCCGAGCTTCAGTTTGAAGAACTCTTCGTGATGATACGAAACTTGCTTCTCAAAAATCTGGATAAAATGGAAGTGTCATCTGAACTCATTTATTTTTTATCGACACTTTCTATTCACTGCTTCACCAATGAATATGTTTACAGTGAGAGTGATGAAGAGAGTTATTTGATTGACGAACTACAAGTTAAGATTCCTCGAGTTCTGGCGCAATCAAAGCAGCCGGAAGCTATAGAAATTTTGTGCTTAGCGGCTTACCGTCCTTTACACCGATATGCTTGGTGTCAAAAGCTAAAATCTCTTGACAATTTAGAAGAGGTGAAGAAAAGACTTATAGAAGAACCTCTTCTTGAGAAAACTCTTAAAAAAGACATCCCTGTGTTGGGAGAAATATCCAACCACGTGTCACTTGAAGTGAGGGAACAATATGAAGAGAATCCATACCCAAGATGGATAAAACTTGGAATTCCCATAAAGGCACAATCAATCGCTGCGGTTTGCGCTGAGTTAAAGCTCCAGCTCCATTCCGATGATATTAGAAACGCGGATTCTCCCACTATACTCATTGCTGGTTGTGGTACAGGGCAGCATTCGATAGAAACTGCTTCTCGCTTTTCAAATTGTCATGTGACTGCCGTGGATTTAAGCCTTTCAAGTCTTGCTTATGCTAAAAGAAAGACTAATGAACTTGGTTTCACCAATGTAGATTATTTGCAAGCCGACATTTTACATCTCCATCAAATAGGAATGGAATTCGACATCATTGAAAGTGGGGGAGTTCTTCACCATATGCATGACCCAATGGCTGGATGGGAAGTCCTCGTGGATTTATTAAAGCCTGGTGGTTTGATGAAGATAGGGCTGTATAGTCAGTTGGCACGACAACATATTTCAGAAATTCGAGATGAGATTACTGCGCTGAGGGTCGGGAGATCGGAAGCTGACATCAGAAAATTTAGAAAATCACTCGCAGCGTCGCATGATGAGAATCATCAGCGATTAACAAAGTCGAGTGATTTTTTTAGTCTCAGTATGTTAAGGGACTTAATATTTCACGTGCAAGAGCATTGCTTTACTATCCCGAAGATGAAAAATTGCCTCGACGAACTGGGGCTGCAGTTCTGCGGATTTGAAAATGAAGACGTCATATCAAATTTTAGAGCATTTTATGGTAACGAACCAGACATCTATGATTTAGAGCTATGGCATCAGTACGAGTACAGTCATCCTCGCACTTTCGCTGGGATGTATCAGTTTTGGTGTCAGAAGACACTGTCCTAGCATTCAGTATCTTAAATAATCAATTTTATGAAACACCTCGTCTCAGTCATAAATATCTTAAAGCACCCGGGAATCAGTTTCAGCATGAAGGCTCAGAGAATAGGGAATTAGAAATGATTATCGCTCGTTATAACGGTCTAATCCCCACTAAAGATCTTATCTTTTTCAGATTTTTGGAAGCAACTTTTAAGGCCTTGGTTTCACCTTCAAGTAAAAGATCTTCTACATGCCTTGGATTATTGATCAAATTAAAATATTTCTCTCTTGCCGGCGCCAGTTCTGTGTTGATCAATTTAAATAGTTCTTTTTTTAGATCTCCCCAGCCCATGCCTTCCTCAAAATAATGATCTATGATTTCGATATTTTCTACGCTGGTAAAGCATTTGAAATACTTATAAATTGTCGAGTCTGTTGGCTTTCTGACCCCAGGCTCCAAAGAGTCAGTTTTAATTTTATTAATCTGCTTTTGGAGTTTTTTTTCCTCGGCAAAAAGATCAATGCAATTCGAATAACTTTTTGACATTTTGTTCCCGTCTAAGCCGGGAAGATACGATGATGTTTCATTAATTAAAGGTTGAGGCAAATTGAAGAAAGACCCGTAGGTCAAATTAAATTTGTTGGCAATGTCTCTTGTCATCTCGATATGCTGTTTTTGATCACTACCAACGGGAATTAAATCTGCATTAAAAATCAAGATATCAGAGGACATCAAAATTGGGTAGTTGAATAAGCCCATCTGTACATTTTTGTCTTTATCTTGTCCGTCAGTTGTATCCTGTATTGCTTTATAGGCATGAGCTCTATTCATTAACCCTTTTGGGGTAATGGAAGTGAGAATCCAGTTTAATTCCATGATTTGAGGAATACTCGATTGTCTATAGAAAATTGTATTTTCTAGATCTAAACCACAAGCAATCCAAGCAGCTGCTATCGAAAGGGTAGATTGATGAGTGAGCTCGGGGCTTTGCTGTTTTATCAACGAATGGTAATCAGCTAAGAAAATGTAAGATTTAGATCTCTTTGATAACTCTATAGCAGGGCGCATCGCTCCAACATAGTTTCCTAAATGTGGCGAGCCATTAGTGGTAATACCGGTTAAGACGGAAGACATGCTTTAGTATTTAAAACACCATTTAGATGGTGTTACGTGACGAAAACTGAGCACTAAGCCTTACACAACGAGATAAATTTGTAAATTGAGATTTCTGCATTATCAGATTCAAGCTATGGCAATAAATTAAAAGATCGAAAGGTCCACTGTAGATAGTGATAACAACTCTCAGCGCCTTTCTTAGACGTTTGAGACGTAAATCGACTGATTAGGCATGCTTTCGGTTAATTTTCAGTAGAGGGATTTTCAGGATTTATTTGAAAAGAATAATTGATAAAATTTCATAGTCGAGAGAGATTAGTTGTATGTGAAAAATAGATGGACAATACTGGGTGGAAAAATATAAGTTTGACACCTTAGTTGAAGGAAGCAAGAGCAATTACGTTAAGAGAAGACGATAGAGAGTCTGCTGAGCAAGATTTTAAGTTCACAACAGCAGAAGAATTCATAAAACGACAATCAGCTATTTATTATATCAGGATATGAAAACCAAAACACTTTACTCCATGCCGCTGACATTATATGAGATAGATTTGTTGCACTACACGAGCGTTGGTGGCGACAAAGAGTATTTCGCAGATGCTCTGATTTTAAAGGCTCTAGACTATGAGGGTGAGAAACAATTTACTAAGACGGATAAACCAAAATTACTCGGTTTACGAAGAGAAACTTTGGAATCAATGTATCTCGAAATGTTTAACAACGACCTGACTTTGAATCCTGTATTACATTGATGCAACCTGATCACGAGGAAAAGCGAGCATTAACGTAAAATCGGAGAAAGTAGAGACAGATTCTGCTGAAAAGGACTTGAAGTGGTGTTTGATTAATGGGACGTTCAAAAAGAAGGCGAGGTAAACTAAGTATCAGCTTTCACATATCATACGCCGTACCTCGCGTTCCCCCTTAGGGCAAAATATAGACCACCGACGTATAAACTAACATGCAAGTAATCTCCCCAAATCACGTCCAATAAATTTGCGGGTCTCATTAGCCAGATAACTCCCGTGACCACACAGGTCATCGTGATACCACTAAATCGTGTAATCAAGTCTCCTATGTTCCATGTGACCGCCTGATAGAACTCGCTGAACCACTTGTGCCATGGAATTATGCCAACTACGCCCCCAAAGATAAGTCCAATGGCAGAACCAATCTCGCCGTAGGTCACAAACCACCATACTATGTATGGCAAGTTCCACATATCTGCCACTGCGCCATCCACTGGAAACTTACTAAGTCCTTGCTGTAGGAACATTACACTAAGAGGTATCCTTAGCAGAAAAGTGGCGAGTGGCGCTTCTACTTTGGGTATATACTTCATACTTTTTCTGTTTGTTTTGCGTTAAGGCTGAAAAGTTGCTGTCAGTCAATAGCGAAGTTTCAGCCCCACTCGCATCGATTTTTGCTCTTAAAGTCTTCGCTTTACCACAACCAGTTTTGTCAAAAGCCAAAGGCAGCGCGGGAAAAGATGGATAGTAGGTAACTGTCTTCAAAGTGATCAGGCCTCTGGTATTGTAAGGTGAAACAGTAGTCTTTTGCCAATCGAAAATTCGAGTTCAGCAAGTAAATACCTAAATTAGGAGATGAAAATGACTTGGGATGCAGTAGGTGCGATCGCGGAATTATTAGGAGCTCTTGGAGTTATCTTGACTCTCTTATATCTATCTAGGCAGATAGAAAATAACAGTAAGCAGCTAGAGGGGAGCGCTCTGGTCGCTATCGCTGAGTATGAGAGGTCAATGCTGGAGGATATATTTGCAAATGAAAAATTATGGGATGTCATAAAGCGTGGAAACGGTGATTGGGATTCATTAGATGAAGAGGATCAGTCTTTGTACGCAGTATGGTGTATCAAGGAATCCGGGTATTGGGAACTTCTTTATCGGTTGCATCGACAAGAAGCTATAAGCAAGGAGATATATAGTACAAAAGAGAACTATTACCTTGAGTTATATCAGACCCAAGGTCGGCGGAAGTGGTGGGATGAACACAATACCTTACTTCTGGGTCGAGATTTCGTTAAGCAAATGACGGAAAAGTTGAATGGTAATTTGACGAGCTCATCGGATTTCGAGAAAAAGCATGCTTTTTGGGTGAAATCATAAAGGTATTTTAAAGCTGCTCACTTCTGACTAAATCGACCGTCGCCAATGCAGAAACAGCAATGCAACGCATCATCCGAATGAAATCGAATCGATGATCGACGAAGGGATGGTGGTCGGTAACCATGAATACAACCTCACATGCCGAGAATTTCGGATTTAAAGTAAGCGCACTCGACGATAAAAGAGGAAAAATGCTTATAAGACTGTAATTTCCCGGGTATCACTACAGTAAGAGTATATTTAAGATTCTGATGGAAGGAGGGGTAAAAGTGAAAAATTCTGGAAAATCGCTTTCTATATGGTTAATTTTTAACATAACTAATTTCTGGGCATGCTAGGCATCATGGCATTATTAATTTTTGTGGGTTTAGAAATGAGACAATCGTACCGTATTGGTTAGGCAGCTCAGCAGCAAGAGTGGGCATCTATGCTGGCAGAAAAAATTATTGTATGTCTAGAAGCTGGGCTTGATTGGCAATCGATACATTTTAAGCAGATCTATGATCATACTCACAGCGAGGCGACTACAACCATGAGAAACAGTGCGCATCAAAGCTGGACGCTATATGAAACCGATTATGAGCAATTTGCCTGGAGTCTCTTCAGTTCGGACGTATGGGCAGCAAAAATTAAAGGGATGCAGCGGGTATATAATATCTGTGAAGTTAGAACTGTCTTTCTCTCTAGATTACCAATGTTTTCAGACGGATTTTCAAACAAAAGCTGGTTTTGAGAATACGTGTGAAGGATAGAAGCGCGGAGTTTATTCTATGTACGAAAGTGATGAGCTCTTAATGGAGTCACTTGCGCTGATTCTTACTGACACAGGATTCTTAGAATATGTGAGGGAAGGAACGATTGCGTTTGTGGATAAAAAACTGGACGACACGAATGAGAGTCAAGCAACTCTTAATTACTTACTCAAGCAGCAAAAAGAGTACAAATATTTACAAGAACTCGCTTATCAGATAGGCCCCGAGTCAATTGATAGTGATGCGACATATCAAGACTTCGTGGATAACGAAAAAAATCTTTTTGAGATGATCGCTTTTATTCGGGAAGATAAGGACGTCATTGATTTTATGATGGGTGACGCAAGTGTTGATGGTGATAATTACACGGAAGTGGTTATTGAACTTGCAAACTTCATCAAAGCAACTCAAAGTACCGACGCAGACTAAGAAAAAACTGACTCAGTAATTTCTCAACTTCTCGCTCAAGTATTGTCGCCATCCGCATATTTCATCTTAGATTTATCAAGCAACTTATTACCAAAGGTGTCTAACGCACGCGATAGAAGCATTCCGAAAAGAACTGATGAGCAATAAATCGAAATCCACATAACCACAAGCACTGAAGCGTCAAATATTTTTTCCATTATCGATAACATTCCTTAAAGTAGGCTAATATGGTGTAACGATGGTTCAAAACTTTTGGTTCTTCTCAAAGCACTGGCTCAGACTAAGGAAGAACATATTCAGCACTCTCTCAGCGTCTCCCTAAGACGATTTATCATTCAAATCACGCACAGGACACGCGTCCTGTTAGTAGGCGTGGATCAGAAACCAGAACCACGAACTGGCTTATTACTCAGTGACATGTTAGACCCATCTCGAAACGCTAACCACCGCTTCTCGGTCTCCTCTTTACTGTACCATTGAGTGAATTAAGTATTATCGCCGTCCGTGTATTTCATCTTTGATTTGTCAAACAACTTAACGTCGAACGTTAGAAATTTGCCTGACAGAAGCGTCCCGAGAAGAATGAGAGATGCTGCAACGGAGGTTATAGTAACCACAAGAACTGCGGTATCAAAAAAGTTTTCCATCATAAAATACCTTTGGAATGTAGCAGACACGGTACAAAACGCTGGACCTAAAGGCTTGGTCTTCGTTGTGAAATATTAGGAATGCGGAACTGTAGTGTTCGCTTCCTGATTCTTACTTGTGGCTGACCATCGGGCTCACATACTATCGTCTATGTCCGTGTAAAAGTCGGAGCCGTCCGGCACCTTTGCGTTTTTACCTGAAAGCATTAGCAGGAAAAGTATTATAAATACTGCTATTGAGATTAAAGACACTATGAGTGCTGTATTAAGGGATAAATTCTCCATGATCAAATACCACTTTAAGCTTAAGGCACTCCGGTTAACGGCAGTTCCCACTGATATGGTTCTCCATTCAACTAGGAGTTTTGCCAACTTCCTGTCGTTTATTGATCAACGGTTAAATGAGAGTCATTATTTTCACTACAAAGATTCTCTAAATTAACTCAGTATCAGGTGTTTACAGGAATGTCACAATTAAGCGAGAG
>PBTW01000070.1 GCA_002729315.1 Gammaproteobacteria bacterium | reverse complement strand
GGAGACTTTCGGAAAATCGTTAGACTGGAAGCCAAAAATGTCAGGCTCATAATCTGAAGGTCGCAGGTTAAAATCGTGCCCTTGCAACCATGAAGCCCCTTCGAACGCAGCTATGCAGTGTGATTATGAGGTTTGCTGGCCTCTAACGAGCAGCATCTACTTCCTTGAATGGGCCGTCGTGACGCTTATTGATGTGAAGCAAGGTTGCCTTGTGCAATTTCCGTAATGTCCGCGTCGTTATGACCAAATACTCAATTTGGAAAAATCTTGTCATTTGGCTGAGCTTGAGACAGCCTTAGGGCTGATTTTATGCGATTTTAGAGGAATTTTACTGGCATGAACCCTGCAAAATCTTCTGCAAGTATTGCCCAAAGTGCAGACACTTGGTTCAAAATCGACCTTGATCGTAAGTGTCTGAAAGAACTTCTTCGCCCGAGTGACTTCGAGGGTTGGAAGCATGTGGTGATCTTCTTCTCATCCTTGGTGGCTCTTGGTGCAGGATGTGTATACCTGTGGGGTAGTTGGTGGTTTGTACCCATCTACTTTTGTTATTGCATATTGTGGGGCGGGGCGGATGCCATCTGGCATGAGTGTGGGCATCGGACAGCGTTCAAGACAAAACGGCTGAATAATTTCTTCTATCCCATCGCGGGTTTTATGAATAATTTTGAGCCAGTGCGCTTCCGCTGGAGCCATTCACTGCACCATTCGCATACAGCGTCTATCGACCCCCATGATTTTGAGGTCGAGGGCAGTATATTTTGGAAACCGAGATCGTTGCTCGCGTTTTTGGCAACCTTTGTTCCTGGCATCGGCTTGGTCAATCTACATCGCTCACTCCATTGGGAAATTCTACAACATGCATTTGGTGTGCACACACGAGTGATGAGGGAATGCATTCCTGAACACAAGAAATCTGCCTGTGTTAACAGCTCGCGGCTTTTTGTTTTACTGTGGTGCTCGATTGCGTTTTTTTCGCTGGCCATTGGTTCATGGCTTCCAGTTTTTCTTCTTTTAATACCGAAATTTTTTGCCACGCCAAACTTGGTCTGGGGGCTCACTCAGCACGTTGGCCTTAAAGAAAATGTTAAAGATCACAGGCTATCGACGCGGTCTGTGCGGCTGAACCCGGTAATCAGTTTTATCTATTGGAAGATGGAGTATCACATCGAGCATCATATGTTCCCGATGGTCCCGTCGTGGCGGTTGCCCGAATTGCATGAATTGATCAAGCATGAGCTGCCTGAGCCCGTAACGCTGTTTGAAGCTTACAAGGAAATAATTCCAGCGGTGATGAAACAGGCAAAAGACCCGAGCTATCACATAAAGGTTGCGCTTCCAGCGACTGCCACAAGCGCTGCAGCTGGATAGGCACAAGCGGTTAGATATCTTTAACAAGCGCCATCATTCGAGGGGCCCATGTCTAAAAAACTGACGGTCAAAGATATCCTGGGTTGCAAAGGGAAACGTAAGCTTACCGAAATCTATACTCACACTCCGCTTGAAGCTGAAGCTTGTGAGGAAGCCGGTATCGATATGATCATCACTTCTGAATTGAACCACTACCAACCAATTAGGGCAGCCGCGCCAGACACCTTTCTTACTGTCGGTTTAAGCTACGGACGGCACCTTGATGAATATAAAATTCTTAAACGGGCGTTTGAATTGGCCAACGAAGGGGCCGATGCGATCTACTGCCCACAAAGCCCTCGTTTTATAAAAGCCATCGCCGACGAGGGCATTCCGGTTGTTGGCCATTCTGGTTTTGTGCCTTACAAATCGACCCATTATGGCGGTTTCAAAGCCTTCGGTAAAACAGCCAAAGAAGCTCAATATATTCTCGATGAGATAATGCGGATCCAAGACGCGGGTGCGTTCGCGGTTGAGTTGGAAATTATTCCCTCTGAAGTAGCTGCCGAAATTGCTAATCGAGTTGATATTTTTCTAATCGGCATGGGAAGTGGCGCTGCCTGCGACGCCCAGTATTTATTCTCTGACGATGTTTTGGGGTACAACCCAGGCCATATTCCCAGACACGCTAAGGTCTATACAGACACGAGTGTTGAGTTCGCCCGTGTCAAGGCAAAGGCAGTTAATGCTTATGCCGAATTCCTGTCTGATGTTCAGAATAAGAAATATCCTGATTATTCCCATGAAATAAAAATTGATCCCACAGAGTTCAAAAAATTTAAAGAAAAATCCTAATATTTCTCAATATTTCAGACATTTCATTTTTGTATTTTTATGTGTTAGCGTTTCTAGCAACGAGGTCGAAAAAGCCTCGCCAGTAATCAGTTAACTATGGGGGAAATTATGAAAAGCTTAAAAATTGGTTTGGCTTTAGGGCTGTTTTTGCAGTTTTCACCTGTAAATGCCGATAGTCCAACCAGTCAGGATCTGGGTGCGAAATGGTGCTCAGACGTAAAGATGCACTTTTACGCTGGTGGCCCTGAAGCTGGTGGCTTTGCTGGTATTGTTGCTGCAGGAGCCCAGAACGCAATACGCGACACTGGGGCAGATGCCGAGATCCTTTATTCGGAGTGGGACTTCGAAAAAATGGTTAGGCAGCTGAGAGAATCCATCGGTCTTGGAGTTGACGCCATAGCCATGATGGGTCACCCGGGCGACGATGCGCTGATGCCACTAGCAAAACAAGCAGATGCTGCTGGTATTATTATGACATATCAAAATGTCGATCCGGCTGGTGTACGTGCCAAGTTTGGTGGCGGATATGTTGGTGCGAATCTTGCAACACAGGGCAAAGCGCTTGCGCGAGAGGCCATCAGGCAGTTTGGATTTAAGGCTGGTGACCATGCGATTGTAATGGTGCCAGTTGGAGATTATTCACGCGCTCAGCGAGAAGATGGCGCACGGATCGTACTCGAAGAACATGGTATGACTGTTACAGTCGTAGACGGTGATACTACTTATGCTTCTGATCCAAACCTGACCATTCCGGTTTTTGGCGCCGCTTTGAATGCCAATCCTAACACAAAAGTCATTGTTCACATGGGCAGTGATATAATGAACGTGGCTGAAGGTATTGCCAAAGCGGCCGGGTTTGGACCGAATGAGCTCCTGCAGATCGGTTTTGACACAAGCCCACAGATTATGGATGCCTTTGAAAAGGGCTATGTCCATCTGACCTCTGATCAGCAGCCGTTCTTGCAAGGTTATCTGCCGGTGCTGTCGCTCTGCCAGACAGCGGTCCTTGGTACAGGTGCAATCAATCAAGACACTGGCGCCGGTTTTGTTGACAGCAATAACTACAAATCTGTCAAATCCCTCGCAGATGCTGGTCTGCGGTAGAACCAAATAAAGGAGGGCTGGCCTGCAGTTATTGCGGACCAGCCCAACGTTCATGCGATCAATTATTGAATTGAAAAATGTCTCGAAGCGTTTCGCGGGCATTAAAGCCTTGAACGACGTTTCGATTAAAATAAGTGCAGGCGAAGTTGTCGGTCTGATTGGTGACAACGGTGCCGGCAAATCAACTTTGATAAAAACCTTAGTGGGAGTTCATGCGCCAGATAGTGGGTCGATAGAAATTCGGGGCGACCATGTCGAAGGCTGGAATGCGTTGAAGGCGCGTAATGCCGGTATTGAAACGGTGTTCCAGGACAAGGCGCTTTGTCCGCAACAATCCATCGTCTGGAATATTTTCATGGGCAAAGAGCTGACATTCCCGTTCGGGTTTGTGCGGCAAAAAGAGCAGGTCAAAATTGCTAATCGGTTGATCCGCGAAATAGGGCTTACCTCCGAATTGATTGATGCAGAAGCTCCGGTTGGCAATTTGTCCGGCGGCGAACGGCAAGGGGTGGCTATCGCCCGCGCAATTTTTAATGAAGCTGAGTTGATCGTCCTTGATGAGCCAACGAACAACCTATCTCTAAATGAGACGCAGAAGGTTTTTGACTTTGTGGGCAACGTCAAAAATTCCGGCCGTTCGGTTTTGTTTATTGGCCATAATATTTACCACGTTTACGACATCTCAGATCGTTTCATCATCCTTGATCGTGGCGAAGTCATTCACCGGTTGAATAAACAAGAGGTGTCATCTGCTGAAAAGTTGATGAAAATCATGCGAGATACAATCAAGGGGCATTAGGGTTCATGCTGGCAAAAACCAAAATCCCAATGCCGCGGTTCTTCCACAAAAATGGGCGTGCCCTGGGTAGCATGGGCTACTTCCTTCTTTTGATGCTGGTTTTCTTTATTGGGGCACCAGAAGTATGGAGCCGGCCGAACTTGCATCAGTCTGTCTTTGTAATGATGCCGACCCTGATATTCATGGTGATTCCATTAGTCTTTCTTGTGACGTCAGGAGAAATCGACCTGTCTTTTGCCTCCACATATGGCTTGTCGGCCTATGTATTTGCTTTGCTGATTAAGGCTGGTATCGACCCGTTTTTTGCCTTTGCCGCAGGCGTTTGCACAGGTGCTCTGGTTGGGGCAACAGTTGGCGCTATCATCGTTTTTGGCAGGCTATCCTCTCTTGTTGCGTCACTTGGTGTGCTTTTTCTAATACGTGGCTTCCTGTTTGTTTCGACTAACAGCAGATCCATCACTCTGCTGGATATCGATGAACACTGGATGTACCCCATGCTTGTCGGGAAAGTTTATGGGCTTCCAGTACAGGTATTGTGGGCGGGCGCTTTCGTTATCTTCGCCTATTATTTATTTAATAGACATGTGTTTGGCATCCACGTCCACCATGTGGGGGATAATGAAGTTAGCGCTGCGCAAATGGGAATCAATGTGAAGGCTGTGAAAATCAAAGCATTTATGTTTGTCGGCATAGGCGCCGCGATTGCTGGAATGTTCACAACGCTGATAACCTACACCTTCTTTCCAACCCAAGGGTTTGGCTATTTGCTGCTTGCACTGGCGGCTGTCTTCATCGGTGGAACACCCTATTGGGGCGGCATCGGCACTGTCGTTGGTGCTATTTTCGGAGTTGGAGTAATTGCCTACATGGAAATCGGCGTCGTGGCTGTTGGCATGAGTGGCACTTGGAGACAATTCTTTAACGGATTGATCATTTTGTTGGCGCTATTGGGACATCGCCTGCACGGTGACAGGGTGCGTTAGCGGACCGTTAAAAGCTTGCCCTCCGGTTTTCTTTTGGATGAAAAATTGGTGAAGCAACCATCATGAAAAAAATTGTCCTCATTGGCGCAGGCAGCGCCGTCTTTGGCCTAGGCACAATCAACGATCTCTTTCAGTCTGAGATTCTGGCGGGTTCAAAAATCGTACTTCACGACATCAATGCGGCTGCGCTGAAAAAAATTGCAGACACTGCGGAAGCCATCCGAAAGGAGCGCTCTCTGGATTTTGTGATCGAGGCAGAACTTGACCGGTGCACAGCCTTAAAGGACGCTGATTATTGCGTGATTTCCATAGAGGTGGGCCAGAGATTTGATCTGTGGGATATGGATTGGAAACTACCTCTACAATTTGGTTTTAAACAGATCTATGGCGAGAATGGCGGTCCAGGCGGGCTCTTTCATTCCTTGCGCATCATCCCGACAATTCTTGATATCTGCCAGGACATTGTTGAGGAATGCCCATCAGCAATTGTGTTCAATTACTCCAATCCGATGCAGCGCATTTGTCACGCCGTTACAACCAAATACCCCATGTTGAAGTTTGTTGGTCTTTGTCATGAAATCCACTCGATGGTCGAGCAGTTGCCTGAATTATTAGAGACCGACCTTGTAAACATCGTCTATCGGGCAGGTGGTTTGAACCACCTAAGTATCCTGCTCGACGTGAAATATAAGGACTCTGGCCGTGACGCTTATCCTGTGATCCATGACAAATTTGATAGTTATTATAGCAAGTACGAAAACATTTATGAAAGTTATCACCGCTCAAAACCTGGTGGAGAGCGGGGTGTGTTTCGTGAACTCTATGAAAGATATGGCTATCTGCCGATAACAGTGGACAGCCATCTAGGAGAATACCTCAGCTGGGGACACAGCGTTGCAGACCACGATGGAATTCACGAATTCTATGAAAACTATAAAAGAAAGTGTCTTAATTTTAGTGATGACAACGCTGATTACGCATCTTTCTTCAATAGCCGAGGGCGTTCACGCGAAAGGATAATTCCGATACTGGAAGCCATCGAAACCAATCAGGGTATGGAAGAGGCGGCGGTCAATCTTCCAAATGCCGGCTGTATAGCCGATCTGCCCGACGACATCGTCGTTGAAATACCTGCTATCGTTGGTGATGGTGGCATTTCAGGTATCACGCTACCTGATTACCCCTCTTCCTTTTGTGCGTTGTTAAGCAGTCAGGTCGGCTGCATCCGAATGACAACAGCGGCTGTTGTCGACAAATCAAAAGACGCTGCCTACCAAGCGCTGCTGGCCGATCCAATAGTCGATGATGCAAGGTCAGCCGAGCAGCTGTTGAATACAATGATTGGTGCTCAAAAAGACTATCTGAGTTATTTGCAATAAAAGATGGCGTGGACGATTTTGTTGCACATTAGATGGTGGCATTAGGCGGATGGGTGTTGCTGTCATAACTGGAGCAGCTGGCGGTATTGGTGTAGCGGTCGTAAAGGCGTTCGAAAATGCCAACTACGACTGCGTACTTCTTGATCGTCAAAAAATCGATAAACCCAGCTCAGTGAGCATCGCGCTTGATTTATCAAACCCGGTTGATGTTCAGTCTGCATTTGCCAAAATATCTGAAAGGTTTAGTGAGATCGATGCGTTGGTTAACCTGGCTGGCGTCAATCTCCGCTCCTCTGTTCGCAATATGCAGGTGACCGACTGGGACAAGTTGATGAATATCAATGTCGGTCACATGTTCTTGACTGCCAAATGTGCGATGTCAATGATGCGGCTGGGGTCAACTATCACAAATATGGCATCCATTTCGGGTCATGTTGCATCAGCAGATTATCCGGCTTACGTGACCAGCAAAGCTGCTGTCGAGAGTCTCACTATAGCCTTATCCAAAGAATTAAAAGGAGCAGGCATTCGGGTAAATGCAGTGGCACCAGGGTGGGTCAACGCCGGATTCACTCATGCTGCACTAGATACGTCCGATGACCCTGGCGCCATATTTGCAGCGGCAAAAGAGGCGCATCTGCTTGGCAGAATGGCAGAACCAGACGAAATCGCGGACGCTATTCTTTGGTTAGCTGGGCCAACTGCAACTTCGGTCAATGGGCAAACACTGTTTGTAGATGGCGGTTTGATGAGGAAGCACTAGAGTGATCAGGCTGTGCGGGAAGGTTGCGGTTACAGGAGGCGCCACTGGCATAGGGCAGGCTTGTGTGCGTGCGCTGGTCGAAGCTGGTGCAACGGCAATTTCAATAGATTTAAAGATCAACCCGGCGTGCACCAGTATTGTATCGGATGTTGCTGAAGAAGGCGATTTGGCAGCCGCTTTCAAAAAAGTAGGGCCCTTGGATGGCTTGATTTGCGCTGCAGAAATCCAATCCAACACTGGCCTTCAGGACATGTGTTGGGAGCATTGGCAGAAGGTTATGGCGATCAATGTCAGAGGGCCAATGCTCTCCATGAAACATGCTAATTTGAAGAAAAATTCAGGCAATCCGGTCTCGGGGTTGATTGAGTTCTCACCAGAACCAACGACGTACCGCTCTGGGTTTT
>PBTW01000069.1 GCA_002729315.1 Gammaproteobacteria bacterium | reverse complement strand
TCATTGAAATGGTGATCGATTAGTTGGTCGTGGGCGTCAATTTCGGGTCCGATGCACTTTTTATCTGGTTTAAAGTGCCTGAGCGGAGCTTCATCTACTTCTTTCCATGATTACTCCTATGCGTCCGCTGTATGTTCAGCTGCGAACGGCCTATCAGGAGCAGGGAGATCATGAAGGGCTAAAGAAAACCCGGGCTTTGCTTTAAGAGCAGCATAATATTTGTATTGGTGACCGCGAGTGTCTGTTTCGCGATCTCGAAGGCGGCGGGAAAGTGACCCTTTCCGAACCTCAGGCGCTGCTTACGGAATCATCGAAGATGCTTGGGCTTGACGGCCAGAAGATGCCCAAGTCTTACGACAATATGAGCAGTCTGCGAGAGCCTTTGGAGCAGATAAGCGAGAAGATCAGCACAATGCCTACAGACTCTGCACGAGTTCGTCTCAGTGGTCCGGGTGACCCGGAAAAATGCTTGGTGTGGCAACTTCATCTGACTTATTCCGACCAAGACATAAAAGAGTGGGCGACCCAAGGTTGCCAAAATACCGGTATTGGATGTCTTGAGTGCAAGAAGCCAGTCAACGATGCGATTAAGGCAGAATTAGAGTTGATTCATAAAGAAGCGGAGCAATTCGAAAACGATCACGACTTTGTTCGCTCAATCCTTCTGGAGCGCGGTGAGAAGGCGCGGGAGTCGGTCCGTGAAACGCTTGTAGAAGCTAGCTTAGCAATAGATCTCAGTGTTTGGCAGTAACTTCGATAGTGTAGGCATTGGTTCTTAAGTGGAGTAACATGTTGTAAATCCGTTTTGCGGCAGACAATAAGATTGACCACGACTAAACCGGAAGCGAAATTAGAGCTCTCTGTAACTGAGGCGCAGTCTTCATCCTCTTCAGAATCTGTGTCAGCTGCGTCGGTTGAGGCTAGGAGCGGGAGCGGTTTGTCTGGGCCAAGTCCTGAGCAAAAAGAGCTTACGCTCGCCGTAGTTGGCGGTGAGGCCATCACTGAGGTACCCAAAGATCTCTACATTCCACCTGATGCGCTGGAAATTTTCCTAGAAGCGTTTGAAGGTCCTCTGGACCTGCTGCTCTATCTAATAAAGCGGCAAAACCTCGACATCCTCGAAATCAATGTGTCGGACATCACTGATCAATATATGTCCTACGTAGATCTTATGCAATCCAGCCAGTTCGAGCTGGCAGCAGAGTATATGGTTATGGCCGCCATGCTCGCTGAGATTAAATCTCGGATACTGCTGCCGCGTCAGGAAACAGGGGAGAAAGAAGAAGACGATCCGCGGATGCAGTTGATCAGACGGTTGCAGGAATATGAGCGCTTCAAACAAGCGGCGAAAGACATCGACGCGATGCCCAGATTAGACAGGGAAGTCATGCTGGCGAGCGCAACACCGCCTGAGATTGAAAGAGTCACTCCGGATCCGGAGGTCAGGCTCGAGGAAATTCTCATGTGTCTGTCGCGCGTTCTGACTCGGGCAGACATGTTTGAGCATCACCACATTCAATTCGAGACTCTGTCGACCCGGGAGAAGATGTCAGAAATCCTGGACAAGACCTCTAAGCATAAATTCATGCCGCTGGTCGCGCTACTGGTCAAAGCGGAGGGCAGATTGGGCGTAGTTGTGACATTTCTCGCTGTCATGGAATTGTTGAAAGATTCGTTGGTGGAGATCGTGCAGTCAGACCCTTTTGGACCGATCCATATTAAATCTCGGGGTTAGTGATTTAAAAAGACTTCGCATGAGTGACGTAGATAATAAAGTTAAAATGATCGTTGAAGGTTGCCTTCTTGCCGCCGGGAGACCGCTGACTCTGGATAACATCATTGCGGTGTTCGAAAGAAGAGAGCAGCCTGACCGGGACGAGATGAAACAGGTGATGCAAGCAATCTCCGAGGACTGTAATGATCGGGGTTTTGAACTTAAGCAGGTTGCTTCAGGCTACCGATTTCAGGTCAAACAGGATCTCAGTGAGTGGGTCGCAAAGCTTTGGGAGGAGCGTCCTCCCCGTTATACCCGAGCGCTTCTGGAAACGCTGGCACTCGTTGCCTATCGCCAACCTATCACCCGAGGTGATATCGAGGAGATACGGGGTGTTGCAGTGAGTGCCAATATCATTCGCACCCTTTTAGACAGAGAGTGGATTCGTGTTGTCGGTCATCGGGACGTTCCGGGTCGACCCGCGATGTTTGCGACGACCAAACAGTTTCTTGATTATTTCAATCTTAAAAGTTTGCAAGAACTGCCACCGCTGTCTGAGATCAAGGAGTTGTCTCAATCTGAACAGGAGTTAGATCTCGCAGATGAACTGGCGCGGCAGCGAGTGATAGACCTTCCGGAGGAATTCGCTGACGAAGCGAGTTTCGAGCAGGGTGACGCTGTGCGCGCACAACTTCTGGCGGAGGAAGAGGCTCTTGAGCTGTCCAAAAAACCGCTTGATGAAATTCTCAGCATGGGCATGCCGGAAGATTTCCTTGACGAAGAATTGGGCCACGATTCAGACGAGGGAGAGAATCCGAAACCAGCGACTGAAAGCGCCGAGCAGTCAACGGATTCTGGCTCGCCCGCCGAAGGAGCTTCCGATGCTCCAGCATACGATGTGCCCGACAGCGATGCACTTGGTACCTTACCGAACAAAAAAGACGTTCAGGAATCTGAAACGCCCAAGCAGCATGTTGACCATGATCTCGCCGGGGATTCACACGCGGTGACAGAGTCCGAGGCATACACCCAGCCGTCCGCGACAGCGGCGTTTTCTGAATGCAGCAGAGAGACAGCAGCAGGGTCAGATCCTGAAGAGCCGATTGCGGGGCAGTAGTCGGTGGGTAAGGGCCGGTCCCATTCGCATTCCTAGAGCATAGCAGCACGGTTAGGTTATCCATGAGTGAAAAATTACAAAAGATACTCGCGCGCGCTGGCTTTGGCTCAAGGCGCGAGCTGGAGCGTTGGATTGCAGCAGGCAGGGTCAAGGTTAACGGTCAGATCGCCATCGTTGGCGATCGAGTAAGCGATTCAGACAAGGTTACTGTTGATGGTAAACGCCTTGCCCCTCAGCAAAAAAGACGGGATTCCCGTCGGGTTATTCTCTACAACAAACCTGAAGACGAAATCAGTACGCGAAAAGATACGGAAGGTCGACCAACAGTGTTCGATAAGCTGCCGCCGCTCAAGCACGGCCGCTGGGTATCGATAGGTCGCTTGGATATCAACACGAGTGGTCTGCTGCTCTTTACGACTGATGGAGAGCTGGCCAATCGCTTGACTCACCCCCGCTCACGAATAGAGCGAGAGTATGCAGTTCGAGTTATGGGCGAGGTTTCTCCAGAAATGGTGCAGGCGATGCATGCCGGAGTAGTGATCGACGACCATCTATGCAGATTTACCGACGTCCAGCACTATGGCGGCGAAGGGATCAATCAGTGGTATCATGTTGTGTTGATGGAAGGCCGCAATCGGGAAGTTAGGAAATTGTGGGAATCGCAAGGACTTAAGGTGAGCCGACTTAAGCGGGTGCGTTTCGGTCCAATCTTCATACCCAGTTCAGTCAAGCGTGGGCAGTTTCAGGAGCTGGCGAAGACTGAAGTCGATAAGCTCGTGAAGGTGGCTAGCTGAATTATGACGTTGCTTGCTTGTCAGTAAGCTTCAGCATGATGGCAGTCTTCCGTAAGTAGTCAGATCGCATTTTCTTGCGGGTTAGATTGTTCTAACCGTGGGCTTCTGGGCCTAATGTTCCTGGGTTGAAATTTCTGGCATCTAATGCTTGCCCATGGATGTGCGCGGCCTCAGGTCCGAGTAGGTAGAGGTATACGGGCATCAAACTCTCCGCTGTTGGCTGAGAGTAGATGTCTTCGGCTGGATAGGCTGTCTGTCGCATCGCGGTTCTCGTACCGCCCGGATTAAGGCTATTGACCCTGATATTTGATGTTGAACTCAGCTCATCAGCAAGTGTTTGCATGAGACCTTCTAGCGCAAACTTTGAGACCCCGTAGCCACCCCAATAAGCGCGGCCCTTTCTTCCAACACTGGAAGAAATGAACAGCAGGCGGGCATCTTTAGAACGTTTTAGTGAAGGCATTGCGGCCTTTGTCAGGTAAAAAACGGCATTAAGGTTGACGTTAATCAACGCTTTCCAGTCGTCATCCGGGTAGTACTCGATCGGACACAGCGCCCCGAGTTGTGCCGCGTTATGGATCAGACCGTCAATAATCGGGAAGTGTTTGTCTAAAGAGGCCGCAAGACGAGAGTAGTCCTCAGCCCTTGCCTTAGCGAAGTCCATCGGATGAATCGTTACCTTACCTGGGGATTTCTCTTCGATTTCGTCGAACAGCTGTTCAAGTTTTTCTTGATTGCGGCCCAAAAGAAGCAACTCTGCACAGTGTTCCGCAAAGCAGATTGCATTAGCCCGGCCAATACCATCGCTGGCTCCGGTAATCAGAATTTTTTTGCCGGCTAGATGCTGTGATGAAGGGTAATATTCAAACATGTGAGAGCCTTTTCGAAGTCCTTCAAGCGAATTTCAGGCTATTCAGCAGAGGTAGCGCTTGTTCTGAAGATCGTAAAATAAAGTCCGCGGGCCATTCTTCAACTTTTACCTCAGGAGACAGATAGCCATAAGCGGCAGCTACAGCAATCACATCAGCATTCTTGGCGGCTTGAATATCGCGAATATGGTCACCCACATAGACGGTACGTTCGGTGCTGCAGGACAGGCGGTCGCAGGCTAAAAAGATGGGTTCGGGATGGGGTTTCCGCTCGCTCACGTGATCCGGGCAGATCAGAACGCCGCAGCGGGAGAGCAGATTCAATTTATCCAGAAGTTTATGTGAATACTTCTCGGGTTTGTTGGTGACGATCCCCCAAGGAATGCCGCCCTCCTCCAATTTTTCTAGCAGGTAGGAGAGCCCCGGGTAAAGAGTAGCTTCAGTATCCGTCAGTTGCTCGAGATACAGGTTTAGCAGACGCTGATTCAGAGGAGCAAAGCGGTCGTCATCTTCCGCAATGTCGAACGCAAGCTTAACCAGAGCGCGGGCGCCATCTGAGACGGTCTGCTGAACCCGTAAGTCTTTCACTGGCGGCTGCTTATTTTCTGCAGTGAGTCGGTTTAGCGCTCTTATAAAATCCAGTGCAGTGTCAATAAGTGTGCCGTCGAGGTCGAACAGCACACATTCAATGGAGGTATCTAACTCCATGATCAGGCCCGGGGTTTTTCGTAGCAAGCCAGATAATTCACGTCCAGACTGTTTTGTAAAAAATATCTTTTGGTCAGAGGATTATAGCCCATACCGATTTGATCTCTGAGGGCGAGATTGGCATGTCGGGACCATGCGGCCAGTTCCGATGGTTTGATCAATTTAGCGTAGTCGTGCGTTCCTCTCGGCAATAAATTTAACAGATATTCTGCTCCGATTATGGCAAACAAGTAAGATTTAGGGTTCCGATTAATAGTAGAAAAAAATACCAAGCCGCCCGGTTTGACAAGTCGCTGGCAGGAGGCGACCACCGAAGATGGGTCCGGTACATGCTCGAGCATTTCAAGGCAGGTAACAACATCAAAATGTTCTGGTTGAGCTTCCGCAAAGTCTTCTGCTGTGCTGTCCAGGTAAGATATGTCCAGCTGGCTCTCAAGCAAATGTAGTTTCGCGACCGACAACGAAGCTTCAGCTTTATCGATTGCGGTGACTGATGCGCCATGATGGGCTAATGCCTCGGACAGAATTCCTCCACCGCACCCAATGTCCAAGATCCGCTTCTCCGCCAGATTGACGTGCTGGCTTATGTAACTTAGCCTGAGAGGGTTGATATCGTGAAGCGGTTTGAATTCGCTGTTTGGATCCCACCAGCGTGAAGCAAGAGCCTCAAACTTGCTGATTTCAAGATCGTCAACGTTTTTCATTGATTAAAACCTGCGTCTCATTGACGCGAAAATTGTCCCTGCCAATATGTCGCCCTCTCCCTGATTAACGCCAGATCAAGGGTTTGTAGTTCACCATCTGTGAGCAGAGGCGTTCCACCTACCCAAACGTGACTCACGTAACTGCCGTTACTGGCATAGACGAGATGCGAAAGTGGATTATTAACTGGCGTCGTGCTGAGTGGGGCGAGTGAAACCGCGCAAACGTCTGCGTACTTACCTATTTCGATGCTGCCAATCTCGCTGTCGAGCCCGAGTGCCATGGCGCCATTTAAAGTCGCAATTTCCAGCGCCTGTTGCGCGTTCACCGCAGCGGCATCATTGGCAACCGCTTTGGCGATCATTGCCATCATATGCATTTCGCCAAACATGTCCAGATCGTTGTTGCTGGCTGCGCCATCGGTCCCCAAAGCCACATTAACCCCGCGCTTCAGGAGTTGGTCGACCTCACAAAAACCGCTTGCCAATTTCATGTTTGAGGAAGGGCAGTGAACAACACTCGCTCCTTGAGTGGCTAGCAACGCGATTTCTTCTGAAAGTAATTGTGTTGCATGAACACAGAGCAGTCTTGGGCTGACGATGCCAAGATCTTGGAGCCTTTTTAAAGGACGCCGCCCATCGGTGGTTTCTGCGTCAATGATCTCTTGTGCATTTTCATGGAGATGCATATGTATGGGCACGTCCAGTTCCTCGGCTAGCGCGGCGATCCGCGTGAGTGGTTCGTCCGACACGGTATAAGGTGCATGCGGGCCAAAGGCAGTGCTGATTAGATCACTTGATCGATAGTCGTCATGGATTTGCGTGGCTTTGTTGATGTATTCATCTGCGTTTTGAGCCCACACTGTTGGGAAATCGAGCACTGGACTGGCTAATTGCGCTCTGATGTGCGACTTACTTGCGACCCCTGCTACCTCGTCTGCAAAAAAATACATATCTGCGAAACAGGTTGTGCCGGTAGAGATCATTTCAGCTAAAGCCAGCATGGCTCCGTCCCGGACAAATTCTCTGTCCACGTACTTGCTTTCCAAAGGCCAGATTCGGGTTTCCAGCCACTCCTGTAAAGGAATGTCATCGGCCAATCCGCGGAACAGGGACATCGAAATATGACTGTGTGCATTGACGAAGCCCGGCATCAGAACATGATTGGACAATCTGATTTTCCTTCTGGCACGGCGGTCGCTGATGTGGCTTGATGGGACAATACTGGTGATTCGTTTATTGTTCACAATAACTGCGTGATCTTTGAGGACCCGTTCGCCGGGAGCAACGGGTATAACGTAAGCGGCCTCAATAATGAGGTCGGATTCGGGTTGTTCGATTGGGTTCAATGCTCAAACCTCCTTGCTTTTTAGAGCCTGGTTGGGGGATGCGTTCAGCAGGAGCAAGGGTTAGATTATAGCGCTTTGCAATGAAAAACGCGCGCTTCGGAGTATGCTTTTACATGAGCGATAAGCTACTGATATTTATAGTGTAATTATTGATAAAAAACGAGGTAAACAGTGTCAATCACGGGTGCGGATGTGGTACCATAATTATGGATATCGGCGGTCTGTGGAGACTCTTGCGTCAGGGAATATGGGGTGACGGTCCCGATAAAAAACGGCTTACGAGGGTATTGAAAAAAGCGTTTGTACCGTCTTCGATCCGTCGGTCGCAAATTGTGTATCAATGACGACTGCGCTGGTAAAGCAGCCGAAACTAAGTTAGCCGCCTCCTTCTTTTGAAAAAACGCGTCCAGTGCGTGAATTGCTCAGGAATTTCTAAAGCATGTCTGATTTTGCCAAACAGGTGTCTCCCGTCGCGCTTGAGAGTGAGATGCGGGAGTCCTATCTCGCTTATGCCATGAGCGTAATCGTAGGGCGTGCTTTGCCGGATGTCAGGGACGGATTGAAGCCCGTACATCGCCGGGTGCTGTTTGCGATGAATGTGTTATCAAATGACTTCAACAAGCCTTACAAAAAGTCCGCCCGCGTCGTTGGCGATGTGATTGGTAAATATCACCCCCATGGCGACAGCGCAGTATACGACACGATTGTGCGAATGGCGCAGGGTTTCTCATTACGCTACCCCCTAGTAGACGGGCAAGGCAATTTCGGTTCTATTGACGGAGATGCTGCCGCAGCCATGCGATATACCGAGATTCGCATGGCAAAGATTGCTCATGACCTCTTGGCGGATCTGGATAAAGAGACGGTTGATTTTTATCCTAATTATGACGGCACCGAAGAGATCCCTGATGTTTTGCCCACCCAGATTCCCAATCTTCTGGTTAACGGTGCGTCTGGTATTGCGGTTGGTATGGCAACCAATATCCCACCGCACAATTTGTGCGAAGTCATTAGTGGAGCAATTGCCCTACTTGATGATCCTGACTGTGAGATTGATGCATTGATGGAGCATATTTCCGGGCCGGATTTCCCAACTGCCGGGCTCATCAATGGTAAAGCAGGAATCGTACAGGCTTATCGCACCGGCCGAGGCCGGATTTACGTACGCGCTAAAGCCGAGATTCTTGAGGATGATAAGAGCGGTAAACAGACCATTGTAGTCACTGAAATCCCCTACCAGCTGAATAAGTCAAAGTTGATCGAGCGAATTGCAGAACTGGTAAAAGAGAAGAAGCTCGAAGGTATTACTGAACTCCGAGACGAATCAGACAAGGACGGTCTGCGCATTGTCATCGAATTACGGCGCGGAGAAATCGGTGATGTCGTGCTCAACAATCTCTACGCCCAAACTCAGATGCAGTCGGTATTCGGCATCAATATGGTGGCTCTAGTTGATGGACAGCCGCGTCTGCTGAACCTCAAGGAAGTGCTTGAGTCGTTTCTAAGACATCGGCGCGAGGTGGTGTCTCGGAGAACGACCTATCTATTGCGTAAGGCTCGGGAGCGGGGTCACGTCTTAGAAGGCCTTGCTGTAGCGCTAGCAAATATTGATGCGGTGATCGAATTGATCAAAACCTCTCCCTCTGCCTCAGAAGCAAGAGAAAAGCTAGTGGCGCGAGCCTGGAATTCTAGTAGCGTGCTTGCAATGCTTGGCGAAGCAGGTCCGGATGCCTGTAGGCCAGACGGTTTGGATGCGTGCTATGGGCTCAACGGGCAAGATTATATGCTGTCTCCTGATCAGGCGCACGCGATCTTAGATTTGCGACTGCACCGGCTGACGGGTCTTGAACATGAGAAACTCATTAATGACTACAAAGAGCTGCTCAGGCAAATTGCTGATTATCTCGACATCCTTGAGCATCAACCGCGCCTGCTCTCTGTGGTTAGGGAAGAGCTGGAGGCGGTCAGAACAGAGTACGGGGATGACCGACGCACAGAGATAATCGGTTCTCAGCAGGACTTGACGGTTGAGGACTTAATCTCGGAAGAAGAACGCGTCGTGACCATATCCCAAGCCGGTTATACCAAAACCCAACCGCTGGCAGACTACACTGCGCAGCGCCGAGGCGGGATGGGGAAGGCGGCAGCGAGTGTCAAGGACGAGGATTTTGTTGAGCACTTGTTGATAGCCAGCACGCACGATACGCTGTTGTGCTTCAGCAGCGTTGGTAAGGTGTACTGGATTAAGGTTTATCAAATACCGGTGGCGAGTCGGACCTCACGGGGAAAGCCTTTGGTCAATCTGTTGCCTTTGGAGAATGATGAGCGTATCACCAGTGTGTTACCGGTGAGTTATTACACCGACGAGCACTTCGTTTTCATGGCAACGTCCAATGGGATAGTGAAAAAGACCGCGCTAATCAACTTTGCGCGCCAGCGAAGTGTGGGGCTGCGGGCGATTGAGTTGGACGAGGGTGATGAACTAGTGGGAACCGCCATCACCGACGGTGGTCAGGAAGTGATGTTGTTCAGCACCAGCGGGAAAGCCATCCGATTTTCTGAGGCGGATGTCAGGCCGATGGGTCGAACTGCGCGAGGCGTACGCGGGATCAAAATGAGCGATGGGTTCCGTATGATCGCGCTAATTATTCCCGAGTCAGATCAGTACATCCTGTCGGTGAGTGAAAACGGGTATGGTAAACGCACCAGAAGCGATGAATTTCCTGTCTATGGCCGCGGTGGTCAGGGGGTCATTGCGATGCAGGCTAGTGACAGAAACGGACCGATTGTTGGTGCCGCCCAAGTCGCTGACGGCGATGAGATTATGCTTATCTCTGATAAAGGTACCCTGGTGCGCACAAGGGTAGATGAGGTTTCAATACAGGGAAGAAATACACAAGGGGTGCGTCTGATAAGACTGAAAGACGGTGAAAAGCTTGTCGGTTTGGAAGCCGTTCAGGAACCCGAGCAAACGCTGTCGAAAGTGAGTGAGTCAGAAGAATCGCCGCCCAGACTGGAAAACCGTGAATCGGATGGTACCGCGGAGGGTCTCGAGTAAGTTGACCCCGGCTTCTGGCGAGGTGCTGAGCCATTAAGTCCATATGCGCTAGATTCACGGGCTGTTAACTTGGAACTGAATTCTTCCCCGCTTACTCACAGAGGCTCACAGCATTCAAAACATTCTTTGTCCCGTATGACCTATATCCCCCAAAAAATAGCCTATCTTGGTCCGCCAGGAACTTTTTCGCAGGCTGCTGTGATTGGTCGTTTTGGGGCTGATTGTGAGCAACTTGCATGCAGTACCATCGACGATGTTTTCGCGGCCGTCGCGCAGGCACGGGCCGACTGTGGCCTGGTTCCGATTGAAAACAGCACTGAGGGCTCGGTTAATAACACTCAGGACTGTCTGATCGAAACCGAGCTTTCGATTGTCGGTGAAGAAGTTATAAATATTGAGCATAACCTCCTCGTCCCAAAGCATGCGGAACAAATGGCCGTGAAGGTGATTGCCTCTCACAAACAGTCGTTGGCGCAGTGCCGTAACTGGATTCGAGGCAATTGCCCTGACGCCGAATTGCTCGAGTGTATGAGCAATGCAGAGGCTGCGAGCCGTGTCAGCCAAGATAAAGGCATAGCGGCCATTGCCGGCAACCTGGCAGCAGAGGCTTATGATCTTCATATCCGGGCTCGGGGTATTCAGGACAATGAAGAGAACAGAACACGATTCATTGTATTGCAGCGGGCGAAAGCGGCTTCTTCGGGGGTCGATAAGACCAGTATTCTAGTTTACACCCGCAATGAGCCCGGGGCGCTGTTTAGGTTGCTCGAGCCTTTCCAGCAGCTGCAGATTAGCCTATCGAAAATTGATTCGCGCCCGTCGAAGAAAGAGGCCTGGGCCTATGTCTTCTTTATTGATTTTGAAGGTCATGTGGACGACCAAAAAATCGTAGCGCTGTTTGATAGACTCAATACTTGTACTGAGGAGATAAAAGTTCTTGGGTCTTATCCGGCCTTTGATCAGGCGGCTTCGGATAGTTCCGACAAGCTCTCCGAGGCGTCGTCAAGAATCAGTCAGGACGAGCTAGAGGGGCTTGAGGTTGCCCCGTTTAAGAGTAAAACAGTAGGCATTATCGGACTCGGGATGATCGGGGGTAGCATCGCGCTCGGTCTTCGGAGGAAATTTGCGGATCTTAACATCCTTGCTGCGGATCCCAACACACAGGCTCTTAAGACCGCGAGAAATGAGGGTGCTTTGACCGGCGCGGGCAGTGCCGAAGCGGTTATTGCTGCTGCTGACCTCATCGTCCTCGCGATGCCCCCGTTGGCGATACCGGAATATCTGACTCTGTTGCAGAAGCATGGAAAGCCCGACGCAGTATTTACCGATGTCGGTAGTGTGAAATCCCATGTTCTGGCCAGCCTTGTAGACTGCGAAGCTGGGCTTGCAGCTCGATTCGTCCCCGGACATCCGATAGCAGGTTCGGAAAAAAGTGGATATGTTTCGGCAAAATCGGAGTTGTTCGAGGGACGCCGAGTCATACTGACCCCGCACGCGTACAACACAGCATCAGCAGTGGCGGAAATTCATCTCATGTGGCGCGCTCTGGGCGCAGAGGTCGTGGGAATGGCTCCTTCGAGACATGATGAAGTGCTTGCGGCAACAAGTCATCTTCCTCATCTGCTGGCCTATTCAATCGTTGATTTGCTAATTCATCAGGATGCTAGCAAAGAGCTGTTTCGCTATGCGGCAGGGGGGTTTGCCGATTTCAGCAGAATCGCTTCGAGCAATGCGCAGATGTGGTCGGATATCGCCGTCGCCAACGCGGACGCAACCGTGGCGATTCTGAGCCAGTATATCGAGTATCTCGATGAGTTAAAGAGACTAATCGTGCGGCGGCAGGGGCAAGAACTAAAGCACCTCTTCCAGCGGGCTAAAACCACAAGGGACAATTATGTCATTCATCATCAGGACTTATCACGAGCAACGGCAATGACTAATGACGCGAAAAGCTATCGGCTCAGGCCTGGTGGCTCAATCTTTGGTGCCCTCAGGGTCCCGGGAGATAAATCGATGTCACACAGAGCGGTAATCTTTGGCTCGCTTGCAAAGGGCGTGACTCGGGTGGAAGGCTTCCTTGAGGGCGAGGATGCTATGAATACCGTGGCAGCTTTCAGGGAGATGGGAGTCACGATCGTCGGGCCAGATTCTGGAAAACTAACCATATACGGTGTTGGCATGCAGGGGCTGAAAGCGCCCCGTGCTCCCCTCTATATGGGAAACAGCGGTACGGCCTTACGGTTATTGGCGGGGCTTCTGGCGGCTCAACCATTTGAGTCCCGTCTGACGGGCGATGAATCGCTTAGCGTTCGACCCATGGGTCGGATAGTAAAGCCCTTGGCAGACATGGGCGCGACTATCGAGATGACTGCCGCAGGCACCCCGCCGTTGCAGATCAGAGGCGCTGATTTGAAGGGCATTGATTATGACATGCCAGTCGCCAGCGCCCAGGTTAAGTCCAGTTTGCTCTTGGCTGGACTTTTTGCTGAAGGGACAACCCGTGTGACTGAACCGGCGATCTGTCGGGATCACACTGAGCGGATGTTACGCGGCTTTGGTTATGAACTTGAGGGGGGTTATCCGGAACCGGAAGTCTCGCTGTACGGTGGCGGCACCCTGCGAGCCGCAAATATCGATGTTCCAGCGGATATCTCTTCTGCCGCCTTCTTCCTTGTTGCAGCAGCCATTACACCGGGGGCGCGGTTGACCCTCCATCATGTAGGGGTCAATCCGACACGCACAGGAGTGCTAGAGATTCTGAGGCAAATGGGCGCTGAGCTGAGTCTCGATAATGAATGTGAGGTGGGCGGTGAGCCAGTAGCCGATATCAATGTACGCTACGCCCCGCTAGCTGGAATCGAGATCGATCCCGCCTTGGTGCCTCTCGCAATAGATGAGTTTCCGGCGCTTTTTGTGGCGGCAGCTTGTGCCGACGGAATAACAGTGCTTCGTGGCGCTGAGGAGCTGAGGGTAAAGGAGAGCGACCGCATCGAGGTCATGGCGACTGGATTGCGACAACTGGGAATCAGCGTGGAGACCTTCGAAGATGGCATTGCGATTAGGGGTGCGTCAGCTCTTGGTGGAGCGACAATTGATAGCCACGGAGATCACCGAATTGCGATGGCATTTGCCGTGGCGTCACTGCGGGCAGAATCCGAAATCACTGTCAAACAGTGCCAAAACGTGGCGACTTCATTTCCCGGCTTTGTGGCCATGGCAGCTGAAGCGGGCCTTAATATAGAAGAGATAGCTGATTGAATAATGCAGTGATTCCAGTTATCGCAATCGATGGGCCTTCGGCGACCGGTAAAGGAACACTGGCGGCCTCGCTCTCGGCTCATCTGGGTTTTCATCTGCTTGACAGTGGATCGCTGTACCGAATTCTGGGTGTGGCAGTCGCCAGAGCAGGATTAAGCCTCGATGAGCCCGAAGTGATTGCGCAAGTTGCTCGAAATCTGGATATTCAATTCGGTCTGCACGGATCCGGCAGCGTTGCGCTTGACGGAGAGGATGTCTCAATTGTGATTCGAACCGACCTTGGCAGTGATATGGCTTCTAAAGTGGGCGCTATTCCGGCCGCGCGTGAAGCGCTGCTCGACCGACAATTGGCTTTTCGGCAAAGCCCCGGTTTGGTTGCGGACGGTAGAGACATGGGAACGGTTGTGTTTCCCGACGCCACAGTGAAGTTCTTTTTGACTGCCAGCGCAGAGGCGCGCGCGCAAAGGCGCTATAAGCAGTTGTTAGATAAAGGAATTGATGCTATATTCCCTGCCCTTTTGCGTGACCTCGTTGAGCGCGACAGACGTGATTATAGACGCTCGGCTTCTCCGATGCAGCCTGCCAGTGATGCAATCTTGATTGACACCACAGAGCTGGGCCGCTCTGAAGTCATGGAGCAGGTTCTCAAATCGGTTACGTTAGCGCTCGCGCGCGAACGCTAACCAGTTTTCGCAAGATTAATTTGTTTGGTATCTCCGTTTTACCTCTTCCAGTCTGGTGCGCGGCGATGTTTTTGTAACGACCCCATGGTGGCTGGACCACGGGACAGCTGACAAGCGTTTCATAATTTGTAGAAAACGCATGTGACTTATTGATTAATGGGAAAATGATGAGCGAGAATTTTGCTGAACTATTCGAACAGAGCCTAACGCAAGTCGACATGACGCCCGGTGCTATTGTTACCGGAACCGTTATTGACATAGACACTGACTGGGTCACCGTTCATGCTGGGTTGAAATCAGAGGGGGTCATACCCCGAAATCAGTTCCTGGACGAGCAGGGAAATCTCCCTCTTGCAGTGGGCGACGAAGTCAAAGTCGCGCTAGAGACAGTGGAAGACGGGTTTGGGGAAACCCGTTTGTCACGGGAAAAGGCGAAACGCGCCGAATCCTGGATGGAGTTGGAAGCCGCGCATGAAAAAAACGACATTGTCACTGGAGTTATCAATGGCAAAGTCAAAGGCGGATTCACTGTTGATCTTAACAACATCAGGGCCTTCTTGCCGGGCTCCTTGGTCGATGTACGACCGGTACGCGATACGTTGCATCTTGAGGGTCAGGAACTTGAGTTTCGCTTGATTAAGCTGGACCGCAAGCGCAACAACGTGGTGGTTTCGCGCCGAGCAGTGCTGGAGTCGGTCAGCAGCGAAGAACGTGATGCGCTGCTCGAAAAACTGCAGGAAGGCATGTCGGTGAAGGGCATTGTCAAGAATCTCACTGACTATGGTGCGTTTGTTGATCTCGGGGGCGTAGACGGCTTGTTGCACATCACAGACATGTCGTGGAAGCGGATCAAGCACCCGAGCGAAATCGTCAACGTCGGCGACGAGCTAGATGTAAAAGTGCTCAAGTACGACCGCGAGCGCAACCGCGTCTCTCTTGGTCTCAAGCAGTTGGGTGAGGATCCGTGGATTGCTATAAAGGCCCGCTATCCGGAGCATTCAAGAGTAAAGGCAGTGGTGACCAATCTGACCGATTACGGCTGTTTTGCCGAACTGGAAGAAGGGGTGGAAGGCTTGGTTCATGTGTCTGAAATGGACTGGACAAACAAAAAC
>PBTW01000068.1 GCA_002729315.1 Gammaproteobacteria bacterium | reverse complement strand
TATTTGCATGTTGCCGCCCTTTTGCTGCTCCTCGGCGGATGCGGGCTATTCGACCGGGATGAAGCCGACGAATTTTCTGGCCTGACAACGGAGGAGCAGTTCTACCGAAGGGCGCTGGAACAGCTGGAAAGCCGGAACTATTCGGGTGCAATTTCTACCTATCAGGCCCTCGAGTCGCGGTTTCCTTTTGGCCGCTTCGCAGCTCAAGCGCAGATTGAGATTGTTTATGCCTATTTCAGTAACGGTGACGAGGAGGCAGCCCGTGCAGCGGCTGATCGCTTCATCAGACTGCATCCTGAAAATGAAAACATCGACTACGCCTACTATATGAAAGGGCTGGCATCCTTCAACGATCGCAGCGGCATTCTGAGTCGCCTGATTCCTGTGGATTACACCAAACGCGATCCTGGACTGGCTCAGGAATCGTTCAATGACTTTGCTCAATTGCTAGCGCTGTATCCAGACAGCGCCTATGCTGCGGATGCTCGGGCCAGGATGGTATATCTCCGGAACAACTTGGCAGCCTACGAGATTCACGTTGCCAACTACTATCTAGATCGTCGGGCTTATATCGCGGCGTTGCGCCGAGGCCAGTATGTCGTTGAAAACTTTCAGGGCACACCTGCTGTGTCGGATGGCGTGGCAATCATGGTGGAATCCTACCTCAGACTGGGCCTGAATGAACTCGCAGACACATCTCTGGCACTTCTAAAAGAAAACTATCCAGACCACGTCTCTATTGATAACGACGGTGATTTTCGGGTCAGGACGGAAATTACCGACCCTTCCTTGCTCTATACGGTGAGTTTCGGGCTGCTCGGGGATAATCGAGGGGATCCTCCGCTAGCTCCCACTCAGCGACCCGGGACGTCGGGCAGCCAACAGATAATAAATTCCCAAAGGAATCAGTCATCAAGCGGGCGGTCCCTTCTAAGCATCATCACTTTCGGACTTCTTGACTGAAACTACAGCAACTTTTTACACCGCACATGAATCATCAGCCGGCCATGGAATATTCGACTCACCATTTTTATCCTCGATCTGCGAATACGAAAAAGAAATATCCGGCGTCGACTCAAAAACTCGTCAACGGCACAGTGTGTAGAGTTTAGGAAGAGGTACTGTTGCCGTCAGATCGATCACAACCTATCATTCCAACGTAGTTCGCGCGGCTACTTTTGATGGTGGCTACTCACCAAGCGACCAGCCATTGGTGATCGGGTAGCGTCTGTCGCGGCCAAATCCACGCTGAGTAAGCCTCACTCCGATTGGCCCTTGACGTCGTTTGTACTCGTTCAGATCAACCAGCCGCAACACTCGCTTGACATCCGCTTCCAAAAATCCTTTCTCAAGAATCGATTCAAAGCTCATGTCATGCTCAACATACATCTCCAGAATATTATCCAGTGTGTCGTAGTCTGGCAGGCTATCTTGATCCAACTGACCAGGTGCAAGCTCAGCTGACGGTGGTCTCTGGATCACTTCAAGAGGAATCACTTCCAAACCGGTTTGCAGCTCATTTCTGTACCGAGCAAGTCTGTAAACCAATGTTTTAGATACATCTTTCAAGGCGTCAAAGCCACCTGCCATATCCCCATACAGAGTAGAGTATCCGACGGCAATTTCGCTCTTGTTACCCGTCGTTAGTACAAGCAAGCCTTTTTTGTTCGAAATAGCCATCAGAACCACACCGCGCGCTCGTGATTGAATATTTTGCTCTGTGACATCCTCATTCAGGCCCTGGAATTCATGTTTCAGCGCATCGAGAAAACTCGCGTAAATTTCATTAATGGCGATAATTTGATAGCTGACACCGAGGGTGTTGGCCTGAAGCTCAGCACAGTCAAGACTCAATTGAGAGGTGTAGGCAAATGGCATCATAACTGCCTCGACATGCTCGGCACCTAAAGCGTCTACTGCAATAGCCAGGCTCAAAGCCGAGTCAATCCCACCAGACAGCCCTAAAACCACGCCGGAAAATCGATTCTTCATAACATAATCCCGCAATCCCAAAACGAGCGCTTCATAAACCTGAGCCTCCAGGCTCAGACTAGGCAAAATCTCTTGTTTAATGATCCGACATACACCCATAGTGTCGATCTGAACCTGCAGCGGAAATAATCCTTCGACAAACTGGGGTATCTGGCAGGTCAACTGACCCTCGCTGGCCGCCATGGAGCCTCCGTCAAACACGAGCTCATCCTGACCGCCCAACAAATTGACGTACACAACCGGATAGCCTTCTTCTATGCTGCGCTTGCAAACTAGCGCTTGTCTTTCCTTAAGCTTTGTGGTGTGGAAAGGTGACGCATTGATATTAATAAGCATCTGCGCGCCTGCATCTTTCGCCTGCCGGGCAGGTTCAACTTCCCATAAGTCTTCACAAATCGTGAAAGCAATCTTAGTGTTTTTCAGATCAATCGTGCAGGGAGTATCACCCGCAACGAAATATCTTCGTTCGTCGAAAACCTGATAATTTGGCAAGCACTGCTTGCGGTACTTGGCCGCTATGTCTCCTTGCTGGGTAACTAACAATGAATTGTACACTTCATCTCCAGTGCTCTCCGGGAACCCTATCACAAGGATCGGATCAAGATTCTCCTGAAGAATGCGTTGCAGGGCCTTCTCTACCCTGAGTTTGAGACTGGGTCGCAGCAGTAAGTCCTCAGGCGGATAACCGGTTAATGCCAACTCCGGAAACACCACGACGTCCGCAGCGAATTCATCAGCAGCTCGTCTGGCAGAGGTCAAGATAAGTTCAGTATTTCCTTCGATATCCCCAACCAGAAAATTTAATTGGGCCATCACTATGCTTAACTGTTCTGACATCTGTTGCCTGTTTTGGACGCCTCTTCCAGCGTCGTTGGACTACTCAAACAAATGAGTGGCTCTAATAATCAATAGCGGATGCCTGCATTCGGGATGCCTGACAGCCCCAAACTCGTCATTGTATTGTACGATAAATCCTAGACCCAGGTTCCACATTTCCAAAATCGAGGTAGGTAGTTCACCGATTAGCATTCGATTAGAGCAAAACCATATCCAATGCGAGCTACGCATTTATAAGCGAAGAGAGGAGACCGGAGGACATTCTGCAACGTGCAGCCCTCTGCGAGAGCACAATCGAATCGACGAGGACAAATTGTTGCCTCGGGCGATTTAGCCAACGTCCGATGAGTCACACTGGGACAAAATCGACGCAACAATTAAATTCGCCAAGTCCCTTCAATACCTTCGTTACTAACTCAAAAGACTGAGGCTCTGGTAGACGCCATTAGCTCCCTCGGATCCAATGTAGGACGGTAGGGCTTCGGATCAATAGAAGGCTGCTCACCCATAATCAGTTCAGACAACAGGTGCGCAGACGCCGGCGCAAGCACGAGTCCATTCCGAAATTGACCAGCATTCACGAACAGATTTTCACGCGGCTCCACCAAACCGATCATCGGCACCCCCCCTTCTCTCCCAGGCCTCAAACCGGACCATTGACGAATTGGATCTAGTCGCGATAAGTCGGGCAGCATACCGACAGCTGCATTTTGCAGCATTTTCCTGCCTTGCTCTGTGTTCGATTTATCGAAATCTGTGTATTCCAGGGTACTACCGACTAGTAGATGTCCATCTCTTCGGGGTATCAGATATTTGCCATGGTAAAGCACCATCGAATCAATCAGCGGCTTAGGCAATCGGTACTGAAGCATTTGGCCTTTTACAGGAGCCACGCCAGACTCGACATTCAGTGGGCCAAGCAACTGTTGGGTCCAGGCACCCGCAGTCAGGATAAAAGCACCAGCCCGCAATACTTGCTCCTCTGCAGACCCAGCAGTATTCGCATAAGCTTTGACTATTCGGCTATCTATCTCCTCGAAGCCTGTGACGCGCGTATGGGTCAGCAGCGAAAAAGACGGAGACTGCTCAAGGCTGGCAAGCAGCGCCTTGCACAGCCTGGGGTTGCGCACATGACCTAGGTGCGGCATCCACAGGCCATCGCTGAATCCGGACGCAAGGTTTCGCTCTGCATCACAAATCTGGGCAGTTCCCCACACTTCCATAGCCTTGCCTTCGGAAGTCGCCCATGAAACTGCTTCTGACTGATCGGGCGCATCAAGCATTAAAAGCCCACTCTGCTCAAATTCAGCATCAATGCCAGTTTCTGCAAGCAACTGCAGAACTAGGTGCGGGTAATATCCCTGCGCCCAGCTCGCCAACGCGGTCACGGCAGGAGAATATCGCCACGGATATAGAGGCGAAACGATCCCACCCCCTGCCCACGAGGCCTCGCGAGCCACCTCACTTTGGTCGATCAGCAGGACCGAAGCACCGAGTGTCAGCAGATTGCGGGAAATCAACAGCCCGTTAATGCCGCCCCCCACCACAAGAAAATCAGGAACCCGCTTCAAATTTTGCCCTTCTTCACCGTTCACTTTTATAGAGGATGTGTATTGTACTCGATCATGAAAAAGCGAAAGACATTATTTCTGTTTGTCCCATTAGATCCGTAATCTCCATCATCGATGGTATAGGCAGCCTCCCGATGGTCAATATTCTAATGACGTCATCGCTTCATTGGTTCGAACTGCCTTAACTGCCCAGCTGATCTATGCAGTCGGGTATAATCAGGAAATAAACCCCAGAAAACCAATCGGTGACGGTCTCGAGGCCATCCGACAACAGCAGAGCTTTATTCTGATTAACGACATCACAACTTTCGATCTCGTCGGACTATGTCTGGTGGGTCTCATTGCGGGCGGAATCAATACCCTGGCAGGCGGCGGCTCAAATCTGAGCATACCTATGCTAATGATTATGGGACTGCCCGCTGATATCGCTAATGCCACCAATCGGGTCGCCGTACTGATGCAGTGCTCGGTAGGAGTCGCAGGTTTTGACCAGAACCAGATGCTGGATCGACCAGCAGTCCGCCCAATCCTTATACCTACCCTTGCTGGAGGAGCTGCGGGCGCCCTGACTGCCGCCTTTTTGCCAAATCTTTATCTCAAGCCAATTATGCTGACTACCCTATTAGGAATGTCCCTGCTTATCTTGCTGCGGCCGGGGGTTATTGCCCCGCCTGCCAATACTCCCACTCTTTCCCCGAACGAGAAACTTGGAGCTTGGTGGGGGTTATTTGCTGCTGGTATGTACGGAGGGTTTGTTCAGGCTGGTGTCGGTTTTATCCTGCTCGCCGCCCTTGCCGGCGGTCTCCGTTATGACCTGGTGCGGGCCAATGCACTTAAAATGGTTTGCACGCTGGCTTTCACCTTTGTATCAGTCGCGATCTTTATAGTCTTTGATCTTATCGAATGGGTACCCGGTCTGATCCTGGCGGGCGGTAACATGGTCGGCGCATACCTTGTGGTAAAAATCGCCGTGCGCAGTTCTCAGACCACGCTCAAATGGGCACTCTTCATCATGACGCTCATCGCGGTGGGCGCAGTCTTTACCCTCGGATAGTCAAGCCCATAGCTAGAGCTTTCTGTCATGGTGACAGGAATGCGGGCAACTTTACTACAACACTCGCTCCGCATAGTGCGCTCGCACTGACGCTAACAACGCCACCCTAGCACACAGGCTACCTGTTCATGCGGAAGGTTGCTTGCCCTTTAATTCTAATTTTCAAATCGGACCTCTCATACTTGTTAGCGTCGCTAAACACATTTCAACCTTCCAGGCGCTAACAAATCTAGTGGAGCTACGATGAATCCAAGCTGGAGCGATAACAGAGTTTGGTTTTTTCTGCGGATTGACTGGGCTCAATAATGCGGCGGCTTTTCTAGCGCAGGATCGACTGCGGACTGAAGCGAACCGTCAGGCAGCGCTTTGCACTGTTCCTGCAGAACCCGCAGCTGGGCTCTAAGCTCATCTATCTGCCCCTGCTGGCTAACGGCTACAGAATTAAACTGCTCGAGGGCGTCTTCCTGAAAAGCCAGCTGAGTCTCTATGCCCTCTAATCGATCGTTCGTGTCCTGCATCAGCAAATCTCCCGGCGTTGCGGTAAACCTGAAAGATTACACTACTGGCTCTTTGAGCAAAATCCGCTACACTGGCGGCTCTACCACTCAAAATCCTTTCGACAATTATGGAAAAAGCACCAATTAACTTGACAAATATGCTGCTGTTCAGCCTGACACCGCTGCTGGCTGTCATTCTGGTTCCACTTTACGGCTATCTCGACGGTTACGATCTTTACGAGTGGCTGGTCTTTCTCGGCATGATGCTCTTTTGCGGCCTGTCGATTACCGCCGGATACCACCGCATGTGGTCTCACAAAGCTTACAAGGGACACCCTTTTCTCAGATTGATCTTCGCACTCGGAGGAGCCTGTGCTTTGCAGAATGACGTTATGCACTGGGCCTCGGATCATCGCCGCCACCACCGCCATGTTGATCAGAATGATCTCGATCCATACTCCGCTGGCAGAGGTTTCTGGTTTTCCCATATCGGTTGGATTCTGCGTCACTATGACAGCGGGAAAGAGGACTTTTCAAATATCAAGGACATCCAGCAGGACAAGATAGCGCTCTGGCAGCATCAGCATTATCTACTTCTTGTGCTGCTTACCAACATCGGGCTCCCAGCATTTTTGGGCTTCCTCCACGGCGACATTATCGCTTGCCTTCTCCTTGGGGGGTTACTCCGACTGGTGATGAGCCAGCATGTGACTTACCTGATCAACTCGATTGCACACATGTGGGGCAAACAAACTTACAGCGACGCCAGTTCGGCGCGGGATAACCCACTGCTGGCACTCATCACCTATGGTGAGGGGTATCACAACTATCACCACACGTTCCAGTGGGATTATCGCAATGGGGTCAAATGGTGGCACTTCGATCCCACAAAATGGATGATTCGCAGTTTATCCTGCGTGGGTCTGACCACAGACCTGAAAAGGACCGATCCTGCCCGCGTAGAAACAGCAAGATTACAAATGCAGTACCAGCGAGCACGGGAACAATTCGAGTTTCGCGACATCCCGGACAACCTCCGAGCAAAACTGGAGCAGGAGTATCAACAATTCCAGCAACTGCTAAAAGAATGGAATGCGACCCGGCAAAAATGGCTCGAAGCGCGGGAGAAGCGTCTCCAAGAAACGCTTGCGCAGTGGGAGCGGATGGAACTGCGTGACAGCTATGTGGAACTGAAATTTGCGCTGAAAATTCAACGCAAGCGATGGCATGAATTGCTGCGGAGTCTCCACTCCGTTATGGCGACCGCTGCCTAGCAGCATAGCTCTTAGTAGACGAATTTTTCGCTGGTGCGCTATAGTCTGATGCGATGAGTGAACCGGCCGACAGTAATACCTGTAATGTTAAGGCACTGTGGCTGTTTTGGGTGACATTCCGCATCCATCAGCCAGTCATGAAGGCGATCGCGATTAAACTGGCATTAGCGACAAACAGTATAGACTTTTGGAGAAATTAAGGAGTCACAATGATGAACAAAGGTTTTCTGACGATAGCGCTGGGCCTCGTGGCGAGCGCACTAGTCGGCCTAGCCCATGCCGTTGAAGAGGGCGACCCTGCTCCGGACTTTGCTCTCCCGTCAATCTACGCGGATCAACCGGTAATTGCACTGGCCAACATGCCGGGTAAAACCGTTTACGTGGACTTCTGGGCGTCTTGGTGCGCCCCTTGCCTGACCTCGTTACCGCTCTACAACGACCTGTACAACAAATATCGGGATCAGGGACTCGTAGTAGTAGCCATTAATGTGGACAACCCTATTGAAGATGGACTGGATTTCTTGCTGGACACTCCCCTAGATTTTCTTATCCCTTCAGACCCTGAGGGAGATATGGCGACACAGTTCAGTGTCATCGGCATGCCATCCTCCTACCTGATCGGACCTGATGGCGAAGTCAAAATGGTGCATATGGGGTTTCGACCAACAGACATGGAGGTGATCGAAGCCGCGATCGTCTCTAACCTGCCAGAATGAATCGGTATGCTGTTATGAAACCACTGATGATGGCCCTGATCACGCTTGGAGTACTCACTGGCTGCAGTCAGGTTCAGCCCTGGGAGCGTGGCTACCTGGCTAAACAGGAAATGGCCTGGGACAGCGACCCTATGGAACGCGCTCTTAACGACCATATTTTTTTCAGTAAAGAAGCCTCCTCAGGTGGCAACATCGCCGCCGGCGGCGGTTGCGGATGCAACTAGTTTTCAGGGCTCGCCGGCCTTCCGACCATTGAGGTCTCCCTTTGAAAAAACCCGCGTCACGCAGCCTAATCGCTTTGTCCACTTCGGCCCTTGCACTGCCCGGCATCGCCGAGGCTGATGCGCCGCCCTTAACGTCTTCACTTTCTTATAAGATTTCGAACTATCAGGAAGATGAACTAAGTCGGGAACAGGTTCCATTCGGCGAACTCGAGCGATACGACATCGACGTCCATCAATTTCAATTTATTTCTCCGCTTGGTCGTGACTATGCGCTATTCATAAACGCGAATCATGAAAATATGAGCGGCGCTTCTCCATGGTTCTCGACAGCAGGCACCAACGGACAGCCGGTGATCAACATGAGCGGAGCAAGCGGCATCTACGATTCTAGGAGCGAGGTCAGCATTGGTGCTCGGTACTATGGCACACGCGGGAATATCGGTGGAGCCATTGGCTACTCGGAGGAAAATGACTACCGTGCTAAATACGTCAGCATGAGCGGCTCACGGAACTTCAACAATGATTTGACTACTCTGACAGTGAGTCTGAGTCATTCTGATGACAGCATCTTTCCCAGCGATGCTGAGCGCTTTAATCGCGTGCGTTATGAGAACAAGCGTGCAAGCTCGGTGGCAGTGAGTTTGAGCCAGGTGCTGAACCCAGTTGCCAGTTTCCAGACGGCACTGAGTCTGACCGGGCAATCGGGCTTTTTATCTGATCCATACAAACTTCAGGACAGCAGGCCAGATGAAAAGACCCAAATTGCGTTTGCGAATTCACTGCGCTATTTCTTTATCGAGGCAGATGGCGCACTGCAGAGCGACTATCGTTATTATCGGGACGATTTTGGCATTCGTTCCCACACGCTCGATCTGTCTTGGTTCCAGAACGTAACACGGTCACTCAAAATCGTTCCGATGCTCCGCTATTACAGTCAGACTGCCGCCGACTTTTATACAAATATTGATGATTTCCTGAAGCCGCTGTCTGAGAGTCAGTCCAGCGATTATCGACTGTCGGCATTCGGTGCCGTCAGCGGAGGCCTGAGCGTAGTCGCGGATTTTGGTGGGTGGAGCGCGACTCTTACCGCCGAACGTTACGTAGCTAATGAAAAGTACTCGGCTTTCACCGTCGATCAACCCAGCCCAGGGCTGGTCCAGTTCACCCGACTATCGCTCGGCGTGAATTACGCGTTCTAACCGCATGGAAAAGCGATGAGCACCAATCTGCGCCATGCAGGATTCAAGGCAATGGGAACCTACTGCGAGATTCAGCTTTACGAACCGTCTCGAATCAGAGCCAAGAGAATGGTTCGACGACTGATTGGCGAGGTCAACCGGCTAGAGAGCAAATACACGCGCTACCGAGACGACAGTTTTCTCAGCAAAATCAACCGCAGTGCGGGCGATCAGACTGGCATTAAAATAGATGTCGAGACTCAGAAGCTTTTTGAACATGCGCAGACCTGCTATGAACAGAGCGACGGGCTATTTGATATCACTGCGGGAGTTCTGCGTCGAGCTTGGGATTTCAGTCGCAAACGGATACCCGACGAATCCGAGCTTCAAGAGCTTTTACCACTAATTGGGCAAGAAAGGCTTAACTGGCATGACGATATACTATTCCTACCAGAGAATATGGAAATTGATTTTGGTGGCATTGTAAAGGAATATGCCGCGGACAGTCTGGCCAACCTGGCTCGGGAGCTCGGCGTCAAGCGCGGTCTGATCAATCTTGGGGGCGACTTCGCTGCAATCGGATTGCAGCCGGAAAATCGACCCTGGCCGATAGGCATCACCCACCCGGAAGACCCAACGAAAACTATATCACATTTTCATTTATCTGAAGGTGGTCTGGCGTCTTCTGGTGATTATGAGCGTTCTTTCATATTTGATGGAAAACGTTACAGCCATCTGTTAAACCCCACAACAGGCTGGCCCTGCGCAGGACTGAGAGCTGTAAGCGTTTCAGCGAATCTATGCACGGTTGCAGGATCCTTCGCAACAATCGCCATGCTGAAGCAAGAGCAGGATGCTTTAAACTGGCTGACAGAATCCGGACTACCGTTCGTTTTTATGGACGGCGCCGGGCAAATCGGCGGAGCGGGCCTCGCAAACTGAAGTTATTGAACGAGCTGTAGGGGCGGCTCGTCAAGGGCAGCAATCTGCTCACGCAGTTCCAGGATATGATCTGACCAGAATCTCTGGGTATTGAACCAGGGAAAGTTTAGGGGAAAAGCAGGATCGGTCCAGCGTCTAGCGAGCCACGCACTGTAATTAATGAGGCGCATAGTACGCAGGATTTCGATCAGCGCTAGTTCGCTCACCCTGAAGTCGTAAAACTCATTGTACCCTTCGACTAGCTCGAGCAATTGCGCCTGCCTGTGTTCTCGATCTCCAGAAAGCAGCATCCATAAATCCTGTATTGCGGGCCCCATCAACGTGTCATCAAAATCAACAAAGTGCGGAATACCCTCGCGCCATAAAACGTTCCCCAGATGACAGTCACCATGGATCCGCAGCGATCGCCAATCGCCTGCTGACGCAAGCTGTTCTGACATCCTGTCGAACAGATCGCGCATGAGAGTTTCGTACGCGGTAATCAGGTCAGCCGGTAGGAAGTCTTTCTCAAGCAGATAACGGCTACTCCGTATCGCTGTATCAAGACTGATGTGCTCCCGAAAGTCGAAGTTGCTCTGAGATCCTACGGCGTGGATTCGGGCGACAAATCTGCCCATCGTGAACAGGCTGCCCAGATCATCAAGCTCTGGAGTCCGACCGATGAGCTGCGGAAACAACGCAAGCTCAAAGCCATCAACCTTAACATGCGTTCTAGTGCTCTCCAGCTTCATGGGCGGGACGACAGGTATTTCCAGATCGAACAACTCCTGAGTAAAGGCGTGCTCTTCGCGAATTTGCCGAGCCTCCCATCGGCCGGGCCTGTAAAATTTCGCAATAAGACTGGTCCCATCGAGCAGGCCGATCTGATAGACCCGATTTTCATAACTATTTAGAGCGAAAAAGCGGGCGTCCGTGTTGAAGCCAAGGGACTCGACAGCAGCTAGAACCCGATCTGGCGTCAGTGTGGCAAACGGATGTTCAGGCTCGTAAACCACCTAATCTGTCACCTAGCTCGAAAAAGGGACATTTCACTAACGAGTCAGACGTCCTTATTATCGCTTTTTGTACTGCCGACGAGGGAAACGGGAAACGGCGTGATTTTGTCGCCGTTGGAGATCTTGGCGACCCCAGTTTTCTCTACTTCATCTATCCTTATAATCGCCTGCATCGGGATGAAGCTGCGTCTGACGCCGGTAAATTCAGATTTCAGTTTCTCCTCGCTGGGATCAACCACCACCTTAGACCGCTCATCGAACAAAAATTCCTCTATTTCGATAAATCCGTACAAGTCGCTCTGGTAAACTTGTTTGACAAATATTTCGTAAATCTTGCCTTTGTTGAGGAACGTTATCTTGTAGATTTCTGTCATATTTGTCATTTAAATCAATCTCTTAAAGAGTTAAAGGTAGCGCATACGGTACTCGCTGCAAATAACGGCAGCTCTCTGGCCGAAAGGAGTTTCTGGTTGCCAACAGGGCATATATTGCGTTAAGGCGTCAGAATTCAAGGGCTGCGGCCACTGAGAAGGTGCGCCAGACCTGCTATACTTAATGTTATGAGTTTGACCAGAGTACAATATCGCGGCTGCGATACCAGCGCTGGGCGCATCAGAACCCGATTAACTGTGCTTTCGGAATAGAAGTCAATCAGCACATCAATTGAAACGAGTTGGCCGAGGATAAAGTGGAGAGTTCAGAACATAATCTGCAACCAGCGAAGTCGAAGCAGACAGGCCAGCAGCGCGTATTCATCAAGACCCACGGCTGCCAGATGAATGAATATGACTCCGCGAGAATGCTTGATTTGCTCAAGCAGAACGAGGGCGCGGTCCTGGTGGACTCAGCCGAACAAGCTGACATACTGCTGCTGAATACTTGTTCTATTCGCGAAAAAGCTCAGGAGAAGGTGTTCCATCAACTGGGACGCTGGCGAACGCTTAAAGAGCAGAATCCGAATGTGCGCATCGCGGTAGGTGGTTGCGTCGCCAGCCAGGAAGGGGAAGCCATTGGTAAACGCGCACCCTACGTCGATGTGGTATTCGGTCCGCAAACACTTCATAAGTTACCGGAGATGCTCGCAGCCTCTCAGTCCGGCGAAACAATGGTTGATATCAGTTTCCCAGAAATTGAAAAATTCGATCGTTTGCCTGAGCCTGAAGTGAGCGCCTGTCATGCATTTCTAACCATTATGGAAGGCTGCAGCAAGTACTGCAGTTTTTGTGTTGTCCCGTACACTCGAGGGGAAGAAGTGAGCCGACCCCTCGATGATGTGCTGGCGGAAGCGGTCTATCTTGCCGAACAGGGTGTCAGAGAAATCAACTTACTGGGCCAGAATGTCAACGCCTACCGAGGGCTTTCGCATGAGGGCGAGATCGTTGATCTAGCTCTGTTGATCAATTACATCTCTTCCATAGAAGGCATCGACCGAATTAGATTCACAACTTCACATCCGGTTGAATTTAATCAAAACCTGGTAGAGGCTTACAGACAGACACCGGAATTGGTCTCTCATTTGCACCTACCGGTGCAGAGCGGGTCTGACCGTATACTGGCAGCCATGAAGCGCGGCCATACTGCATTGGAATACCGGTCATTGATCCGCAAAATCAAAGCGAACCGGCCGGAGATGAGCCTGTCATCTGACTTTATTGTCGGCTTTCCAGGAGAAACAAATGCAGACTTTGAGGACACCATGAAGCTGATTATTGATGTCGGCTACGACACGTCATTCAGCTTTATTTACAGTGCCCGCCCGGGCACACCCGCTGCCGAAATGCAGGATCCCACTAGTGAGCAGGAGAAAAAACATCGCCTGGCAACTCTGCAATCGCAAATCGTCTCCCAAGCCAGCGCGATCAGTGAGGCGATGGTAGGTGGGGAAGAGTCGGTGCTGGTTATCGGCATTTCCAAGAAAGACCCAGGCGCGCTGCAGGGTCGGACACAAAATAACCGGGTTGTTAACTTCCGCTGCGATGACCATTCCTTGATTGGCCGATTTGCAAAGATAGAGATTGCCGATGCACTCCCGAACTCTTTGTTAGGAAACCTCGCCGGAGCACTCTAATGCAGCATCAATAAACCCGACACGGCAGAATCTGCCTCTAATTTGTCTAATTTTCATGGCCAGTCAATCAATTAACCTCACCCTACTCCCTGACAGCGCCCAACGGCTTGCCAATCTGTGCGGAAGGCTCAATGAGCATATCCAGCAGATTGAACTGGGTTTGCAATTAAGGATACGTCAGCGGGGCAATATTTTTCAGCTCAATGGGGATGAACAGGCAGTTACTAGTGGCTGCGAACTGCTTGAAATGCTCTATCGAGCGACCGAAAATGAAAAACTCCTGAGTCCGAGTCAGATTCACTTGGCCATGCAAGAATTCCTAAATAATGAACCCGCTGAAACTGGGAGCGATCGTGCAACAGAACCATCAGCACTGATCAGCACCCCCAAAGGCAGTATCAAACCTCGCAGCAGACATCAGCGGGATTACGTACAGAACATCTGGCGGCACGACATCAATTTCGGTATTGGCCCCGCTGGCACTGGCAAGACCTATCTCGCGGTTGCCTGTGCAGTTGAGGCACTTACCACAGAAAGAATCAACCGTATTCTGCTGGTCCGGCCAGCCGTAGAAGCCGGAGAAAAACTAGGTTTTCTGCCCGGTGACTTATCGCAGAAAATAGATCCGTACCTGAGACCTCTGTATGATGCTCTGTATGAGATGCTGGGTTTCGAACGGGTCGGGCGTTTGATTGAAAAAAACGTGATTGAAGTGGCACCTCTGGCCTACATGCGCGGCAGAACGCTGAATAATTCTTTTATCATTCTCGATGAGAGCCAGAACACAACAACTGCTCAGATGAAAATGTTTCTCACCCGAATCGGATTCGGCTCAATAGCAGTCATCACGGGAGATGTCACCCAAATTGATTTACCGAAAGGCGAACGCTCCGGGCTGGTACACGTCAGCCAAGTACTAAAGCACGTAAAAGGGATTGGTTTCGCTTACTTCAGCTCTCAAGACGTTGTGAGACACCGACTCGTGCAGCAGATTGTTGAAGCCTATGACGCTTTCGACGACAAGTCTGTCACATCCATTTCTCATCCGGGCAGCAGCGGCAAACATGACAGCGACCATTGAGCTCAACGATGCTTGCCCGAGTCACTGGGCTCCCGATTTTGACTTCTGCCTTCGTGTTTTAACGACAGCCTGCCAAGCGGTCGGCCTAAACCGAGATGTCACCGTGAGCCTGCGCTTTGTCGACGCTGAGGAGTCTCTGGCCCTGAATTCCACATGGCGAGAGAAAAACGCCTCGACCAATGTGCTTTCCTTTCGCGCTGAATGGCCTGAAGAACTGAAGGACAACCTTACCTCGGAGCCGCTGGGAGATATTGTGATCTGTCCGATCGTTGTTGAAGCAGAGGCGCGAGAACAATTGAAAAACCTTGAGGATCACTGGGCCCATATGCTTGTCCACGGGTTCTATCACCTGATTGGCTACAACCATGTTACCGAAAGCGAAAGTGCCACGATGGAGGCGCTTGAAACCGAATGCTTGAAAAAGCTTGGAATTAGTAATCCGTATTTGTTAGTGTGATCTTTACCGCCATTCGAAGGAGGCTGACAGCCGCCCGTCCATGACAGACGACCAAACTAGCATCGATCCGAGACCAAGGTCCTGGATCGATAAAATCGCGCAAGTTTTTTCTGACGAACCCACCGATAAAAAGAGCCTCCTCGAGTTACTGCGTAACGCAGAGCAAGATCAGGTTCTCGACGCTGATGCACTCGGCATCATAGAAGGTGCACTGCAGGTGTCCAGCATGCAGGTGCGTGACATCATGATCCCCCGTTCTCAGGTTGTGACTGTTCCGGCTGATCTCACCCTTAGTAATATAGTCGAACTGGTAACCAAAGCTTCACATTCACGCTTTCCAGTAGTTGGGGAAAACGTAGACAATGTAACGGGCATTCTGCATGCGAAGGATCTACTCCCTCTGTTACTGACTGACAGTCAAGAGCGTTTTGACATCAAAGACCTCGTACGCCCCGCCACCTTCGTTCCGGAAAGCAAGAGACTGAACGTCCTGCTGAAAGAGTTCCGTGAAACGCGGCAGCACATGGCCATCGTGATCGATGAATATGGCAGTGTCTGCGGCGCAGTGACGATTGAAGATGTCCTTGAACAGATCGTCGGTGAGATAGAGGATGAATTCGATGTGGATGACGATAGCTTCATCAAAAAGTTTGACGAGACCAATTACATCGTCAAAGCACTTACCCCGGTGGATGAATTCAATGAATATTTCGACACCGAGTTCAGTGATCAAGAGTTCACCACACTAGGGGGCCTGATCTTGCAACAGTTTGGTCGCATCCCCGAACGCAGCGAGTCCGTTGTGCTGGGCACTCTGCAGGTAACTGTGCTCAATGCTGACAGTCGCCAGATTAAACTCCTAAAAGTCAACACCAACACCCTACAAGATCCAGACTCAGGATCACAGTACCCGGCTTAAAAGGCAGTGTCCATGTAGCCATAAATTTAGCGCCAAGACTACCTGCTGTCCGAGCCCTGCGGTATGCTTGCGCTCACCGAAACGCGGCGCCAGAGCCGCCCAAGAACACAGAAGTTTGATCCATGACTAACAACGACATGATTGTCTACAATCCAAAGCAAGTGGAAATTGAGGCTCAAGCCTACTGGGACGCCCACAGCTCTTTCAAAGCCACGGAAGACCCCGACAAAGAGAAATTCTACTGCCTATCCATGTTCCCCTATCCAAGCGGCCATCTGCACATGGGGCACGTGCGCAACTATACAATCGGGGACGCCATAGCCCGCTTTCAGCGTATGCTGGGCAAAAATGTACTGCAACCAATGGGGTGGGATGCGTTCGGACTGCCGGCCGAAAATGCGGCCATGCAGAACAAGGTTCCCCCTGCCAGATGGACTTACAGCAACATAGATTACATGCGCAACCAGCTCCAGAAGTTAGGTTACGCCTATGACTGGGAAAGAGAGTTAGCCACCTGCCACCGTGATTATTACAAGTGGGAGCAGTGGTTTTTCACCCGCCTGTACGCTAAGGGGCTGGTTTATAAAAAGGAGGCCGAAGTCAACTGGGACCCGGTCGACCAGACAGTACTTGCTAATGAACAGGTCGTTGACGGCAGAGGCTGGCGTTCAGGCGCCCTAGTAGAGAGACGCAATATTCCTCAATGGTTTGTGAAAATCACCGCCATGGCGCAGGAGCTTCTTGACGATCTAGACAAGATGGAAGGCTGGCCCGAAAAAGTGAAGATCATGCAAAACAACTGGATCGGCAGATCTGAGGGCGTGAACCTGGATTTCGAGGTTGCTGAAGAAACAGACGAATCACTTAGGTGCATCTCTGTCTACACCACCCGTCCTGACACCCTTATGGGTGTGACCTATGTTGCGGTAGCTCCCCAGCACCCAGTTGCCACAAAGGCTGCCAAGACGAACAACACGCTGGCTCAATTCATCGCGGAACAAAATCAGATCAAGGTTGCAGAAGCGGAAATGGCAACCATGGAAAAACTCGGGGTGGATACCGGACTTAAAGCCATTCATCCGATCAGCGGTGAAAACTTACCAATCTATACCGCCAATTTTGTACTCATGAGTTACGGCTCTGGCGCAGTGATGGCTGTACCCGGACACGACCAGCGGGACTGGGACTTTGCCACAAAATACGGCCTTGAGATCAAACAGGTCGTAGAGCCACTATCCGGTGAGGCAATCTGTGACCTGAACCGTGAGGCTTTTGTAGAAAAAGGCAGGCTGATCAATTCCGGCCAGTTCAACGGCCTGAACTTTACTGAAGCATTCGAAGCAATCGCAGCGTACCTGACGGAACGAGGACTTGGCAAGAAAACCGTCAACTACCGTTTGCGTGACTGGGGGGTTTCCCGCCAGAGATATTGGGGGGCACCGATTCCAATGGTCAACTGTGACGCCTGCGGCGCGGTTCCGGTCCCCGAGTCCGAGTTGCCCGTTCTGTTACCCGAAGATATTGAAATAGATGAATCCGGCTCACCGCTTGGCAAAATGGCTGAATTCTACAAGACAGACTGCCCTGCCTGCGGCGCCGAAGCAAGGCGCGAGACAGACACTTTTGACACCTTTATGGAGTCTTCCTGGTACTTCGCTCGTTTTGCTTGCAAGGATCAGCGCACTTCCATGCTGGACGCCAGAGCCAACTACTGGCTCCCGGTTGATCAATACATCGGCGGCATCGAGCATGCCATTCTCCATCTGCTGTATGCGCGCTTTTACTATAAGCTCTTGCGGGACGAAGGTCTTGTCAACACCGATGAACCCTTTGCCCGTTTGCTAACTCAGGGTATGGTCGTGAAAGACGGTGCCAAAATGTCGAAGTCTAAAGGGAACACCGTTGACCCGATGTCCCTGATAGATCGCTATGGCGCAGATACTGTAAGGATGTTCATCATGTTCGCATCAGCACCGGATCAGTCGCTCGACTGGTCTGACAGCGGCGTGGAAGGCAGCTATCGTTTCCTAAAACGCTTCTGGAAGCAGCTTTCGGAACACGAGGCGCTGCCCCTGCCGGAGATGAGCAGCCTGACGCTGTCGACCGAGCAGAAGAAGCTAAGGCTCAAAAGCCATCAAACTCTGGCCAAAGTTACTGACGATTATGAACGACGGCACACCTTCAACACTGCAATTGCCGCTACAATGGAATTACTGAACGCGATTTCAAAGTTTTCGGAAGATCACCAGGATGAAACAGACCGCATTATTGTGCAGGAAGCCCTGGAATTCAGCGTTCTGATGCTAGCTCCGATTGTCCCCCACTTTTGCCATGCCGCCTGGCAGCGACTTGGACACGAAGGCGCTGCTATGGACGCCATGTGGCCCGAAGTGGCGGAGAGCGCCCTTGTTCAGGACACCATGCTGATCGTACTACAGGTAAACGGCAAACTCCGCAACAAAATCGAAGTCTCCCGTGATATTGCCAAGGACGAGCTCGAAAAGCTTGCTCTTGAGGATGACGTAATACAGCGCTTTACCGGCGAAGGATTGGTACGAAAAGTTATCGTTGTCCCCGGGAAACTCGTTAATATCGTTATAGGCTAGCGATGCGCAATACCGCTCAGAGATTACTCGCCTTTATCCTTGCACTTTCCGTACAGGCCTGCGGATTCACACTACGTAGCAATGACGCCTTTGTGTCGAGGTTCAGCAGCCTGAATCTGGAACTGGAGCAACCGCAAAGTGATTTTTCTGCTCTCCTCCAACACAGTCTAACAGCCGCAGGCGTCACTCTGTCGGCTCAGCAGCTCGAGGCCGCGCCGATCCTAAAGGTGAGCAATGAACAGATTTTAACCCGACCTGTATCGATCAATCCGAGAGCTCGGGCCTCACAGGTAGAACTTAGACTCAGCGCTAGCATCGCCCTGACAATCGGCGGACAGTCATTAATCCCCGAGGAGACACTCACCGTTGTCAGAACCTACTTTCAAGATATTGAGAATATTGCCGGCAATCAGGAAGAAGCCCAAATAATTGCCAATGAGCTTCGACAAGAACTAATAAATCAACTGATGCGTCGATTAGAATCAGTCCCCGAATGAAGATCAAGACTGACCAACTGGCCAGAACGTTGAAAGCCAACACATATCCAGTCTACTGGTTGAGTGGCGATGAGCCGTTGCTGTTACAGGAAGCCGCCGACCAGACTCGACGGTATCACCGCGACGCAGGTTTTACCGATCGAGAAACTCACACTGTCGACCGGAATTTCAACTGGGGACAGTTCAGAAAATCTACCGAAAACCTCTCTCTTTTCGCTGAACGAAGAATCATAGAGCTTCGTCTACTGCAGCCCAAACTTGAAGATGAGGGAAAGCTTGCCCTAGCAGATTTTCTAGAGGCCAACCATGCCGATCTGATCGTTTTAATCAGCAGCCCGAAACTTGAGTCCAGCGTCCTACAGACGAAATGGTTCAAATCAATCGAATCGAGGTCGGTAGTGGTACAGATATGGCCTATAGATCGGGGAAATATGCCGCGCTGGCTGGAGGCGAGGATGATGCAGGCAAATATACACCCGGAACCGGATGCCCTGAAAATATTGACAGATCGCATTGAGGGGAACTTGCTAGCAGCCGTACAGGAAATCGAAAAATTCAAACTGCTGGCAGGAACAAGTGACACGATCAAACTTGACGCGCAAACGGTCATGCAGGTCGTAGCAGACAATTCCCGATACAATTTCTATCAACTGGTTGATGCGGCTTTAGTCGGAGATCTGGCACGTACACAAAAAATTCTGAATGGATTACAGGCTGAGGACGCTTATCCTTTAGCCATCTTGGGGACCGTTACGCGGGAGCTCAGAATATTACAACCGATGGTTGAAAAACGAGAAAAAGGTCAGCCTCTTACAGCCATCCTGCAATCCGCCCGCATATTCTTCAATCGCAAACAGGCAGTCAGAACGGCAATCTCAAGACTGTCTAGCTCCCTCATCTGGGAACTGCTGGATCATGCCCGGCTGGTAGATCAGGCCTGCAAGGGCATGAACCCGGCCAACCCCTGGGATGAACTGAGTATGCTGCTAATTCGCCTCAGCGGCAGCCAGGTTTGTACAGCGACCGGGCACCTAGCCGAAACTAATTGAGGCCGCGACGCTCGAGTAACGGCAAGATTTGCGCTTCCCGACCCGTAAAGGATCGATACAAATCCATGGCGTCTCTGCTCCCCCCTTGTGAAAGCAAAGATTGTCTGAAATGGTCACCATTTTCGCGCAGTAATCCGCCATTTTCGTGGAACCAATCCACGGTGTCTGCGTCCAGCACTTCGCTCCATATGTAGGAATAATAGCCCGCCGAGTAGCCTCCAATAATGTGTGAGAAATAGGTTGCGCGATAGCGAGGCGGGACTTCATCAACCTGAATACCGGCAGCCTCCAGAGCTTGCGTTTCAAAATCCAAAATCAGTTCTGCCGACGGCACTTCATCTACAGTCAGTTGATGCAGAGCCTGATCAACTATGGAAGCCGCCAGATATTCGGTCGTAGCAAAGCCCTGATTAAAAGTTTGGGTCGATAGCACCTTCTCCAGCAATTCGCGCGGCATGGCTTCACCAGATTCATAGTGCACAGCATAGTTTTCAAGAATCTCAGGCCAGGTGGCCCACATTTCATTGACCTGACTCGGATATTCGACAAAGTCGCGTGGGACACTAGTTCCGGAGAAATAGGGGTACTCTACGGTTGAAAAAAGACCGTGCAAGGCATGTCCAAACTCGTGAAACATAGTGGTCACTTCGTCGAAGGTGAGCAAGGTTGGCTCACCAGCAGGTGGCTTCGTAATGTTCAGATGATTTGCAACAATTGGCAATTGTCCCATCAGCGCACTTTGCGAAACATAGGAATTCATCCAGGCCCCACCACGTTTGCTGGGTCTTGCATAGAAATCTGCGATAAACATCCCCAGTGCTGAGCCGTTGACGTCAACGACCTCAAAGACTCTGACATCCTCCTGGTAAACAGGCAGTTCGTCACGCTCTTCGAAGCGAACCCCGAACAGCCGTTCCGCCGCGTAGAAAACGCCACGATTCAGGACATTGTCCAGCTCAAAATACGGGCGTAACTGATTAGCGTCGAAATTAAATCTCTTCGCTCGTAATTTTTCCGTGTAGAAATCCCAATCCCACGCGGCAAGCTGAAAGTCATCCCCCTCAGACTCAATAAGGGCCTGAAGATCATTCGCCTCGCGCCTTACATTGGCCACAGCAGGCGCTGCAAGCTCAGCCAGTCTTTGGTTAACCGCCTCCACGGTCTGAGCCGTTTGATTGGCCAGGATAAATTCAGCATGATTTGCGAACCCCAGCAATGCCGCGCGCTCTGCTCTGAGGCTCAGAACTTTTGAGAGAACGTCCCGATTGTCAAAATCACCCCCCCGGTTGCCTCGGGACAAGGACGTTTCAAAAATCCGTTGCCGGACACTTCTGTTCTGCAGGCTGGCCAGTGCAGGCTGGCCGCTGGTATTCAGCAGAGGAATGACATACTTCCCCGGAAGGCCTCGTTCGGCAGCTTCCTCACTGGCTGCCTGCTTCAATGCATCATCCATTCCCGCCATTTCTTCTTCAGTATCCACAACGATTGCTAGATCGTTGACCTCACTCAAAACATTCTGGCTGAATTGCGTCTGCAGGGTTGCCATCTCGGCGTTAATCTCCCGCATTCTGTCCTGCTCCAACTCAGTCAGAGCAGCTCCGGCCCTGACAAAGTCGAGATGGTACTGCTCCAAGAGGCGCAGCGCCTCAGGTTCGAGAGGCAATTCCTGACGCTGATCAAACAAAGTTTGTATTCTTGCGAACAGGGCACGATTCAACAGAATGGCGTCACTGTGTGTGGCCAGCTGGGGCGCTAGCTGTTGCTGCAACGACCGGATTTCGTCATTAGTGTGCGCGCTGCTCATACTGAAAAATACCTTGGACACTCGGTCGAGCAACTGACCCGAGAGTTCCAGCGCAATGATCGTGTTTTCGAAATCAGGATCCCCACCCTGATTAGAGATGGCCTCAATTTCTGCCAATTGGTCAGCCATACCGCGTTGAAAAGCCGGCAGGTAATGTGAGGTTTGGATCAGGTCAAATTGGGGATAATGCAGAATAAGCGGACTCTCCTCTAAAAATGGATTCGTCGCCACGGTAGAGAAATCGGATTTTTCTGACATAGCAGACTCATTGGATTGAATTGAAACTGAATTATTAACGCTCGTATTTTGCGGCTCAGAGCACGCGACCAGACCGACCGCAAGTATTTTCGATGCTGCAAGGTACAAAAATTTAATTCTCATAGGATGAATAGACCTTAAAATAAAACAGTCTTACAAGGTTCCAGGGTGGAAGAGTTTGGCAGGCGCTACTCCTCCTGACTGCAAAAGCTAAAACTTGGACTCAGCGTCGGCACCCAAGGAGTGCTCAAATGGTATTCTAGCGGGTCTCTCGACAAGCCGCAGCCGGGCCGATCAAATCTTACTGTGAACTAATCAGCGGTAGGCAAGCGGGCTCAGTGAGCGATTGAGCGCACCTGGCATCCTGCCTAACGTCGTGCACTATGCCCCTAGCTGACTAGCAAGATCAAGGAAACTGTCCGCATCAAAATCAAACTCGCCCGCTGTATTTCGCTCTCTGACTCGCTCTTCCCCCCATTCGAGAGGCCGGTATACATAGGCGGTTTTTAAGCCCGCTTGTGCTGCTGCACGCAAGTCTCCGGGGTGCGCAGCGACCATCAAGACCTGACTGGGCTCCAAATTCAGCAATTCAACGGCTTTCAGATACGCCCTTTGGTCTGGCTTATATTGCTGCGCGAGCTCGGCAGAAAACACTGCGTCCCAGGGTAAGCCTGCATGCTTCGCCATATTGGTCAGCAAGGATACGTTGCCGTTCGACAAGGTCGCAATTACAAACTGACTCTTCAGTCGATGCAGACCGCCTACAGTATCTGGCCAGGGAGTTAAGCGGTGCCACGCACGATTAAAGTAATCAAGTTCCGCTTCTGAAAGGCCATCAAGGCCAAACTCAACAACCAATTCATCCAGAATCATTCGGTGAAGATCATCAATATCAGTCCAGGGAAGCTCTCCCGAGCGCACTTTATTCATGGCGGGTCCGTAGCCTGCCCTCCAGCTATCCGCAAATTCTTCCCAGTCGACCCGCAGGTTCTTTTGCTGTGAGAGCAATCTACCCTCTCTGATGATGGAAGAGCGCCAGTCAACAACGGTACCGAAAACATCAAACAGCAGTGCCCTGATGCTTGTGCGCAGAGATGGAGAACTGTCTGTCTCCGCCCCTAATACTGGAAACGCGGCCAGAAGGGAGGAGAGCCCCACAAACCGCATCGCATTTCGCCTCAAGGCAAACCGGCTGGTTATCTCAGAGTCATCAGCAGAAATCTTATCTTGCATGTTGGAATGGCGCATAGGAAAAGTGCTCTTGTTGTCTCAGAATCAGGAATAATAGAACATCAGCATACCTATTTGGTATTCTGACTCAAAGCTAAAATCAATCCAGATATGCCGAATCATCACTCCTATGATTGACCTAGAAACAGTTCGGGCTGAAACACCCGGATGCGAAAAGATCATCCATTTCAACAATGCCGGATGCGCACTGAGCCCGAATCTCGTAACCGATTCGGTGATCAGTCATCTTCAGCTTGAGCAGCGGATTGGCGGATACGAAGCGGCCTCACAGGCTGAAAAACAAGTCGCCAATTTCTACACCCAACTGGCACAAATGCTTAACTGCGAAAGTTCAGAAATTGCGTTCATGGAGAGCGCTACGAGGGCATGGCAATCCGCACTGCTTTCCCTAGACCTCAAAGCAGGAGACGAAATCATCACCGCTGGCAACGAGTATGTCGGAAACTACCTCAGTTTACTTTCGCTGACCCGCCACCGAAGTATCGAGCTTCGGACACTGGCCCTTGAGGCTGATGGTCGCATAAAGGCTGAAAAGCTGGAAAAACAGTTAAGCAAAAAAACACGAGCCATATTAGTTACCCACATTGCCAGCCAGCGGGGAGATATCCAAGATATCAAGGCAATAGGTGAAATCGCCCAGGCAGAGGGCATTTGCCTCCTGGTAGACGCGTGTCAGTCCGTTGGCCAGTTGCCTCTCGATTTGCAGGAGATCAAATGCGATTTTCTCTGCGCCACCGGACGTAAATACTTGAGAGGTCCCAGAGGGACCGGATTTTTATTCGCTCGCGGTCAAAGCACAGCAAGCTTCATCCCACGAGTGCTTGATTTACAGTCCGCTTCCTGGGACACAGCAGAAAGCTTTACTGTAAAGAAAAGCGCCAGTCGGTTCGAAAGCTTTGAGCGCAATCTCGCCGGCCAGATTGGATTAGGTCTAGCCGTTGAGTATGCCAATTCATTGGGCATAATACACATTGCCGCCCGCATCCAGAGTCTCGCTGAGAGACTGGTGGCTGGACTTCAGAGTATTCAAGGGGTTCGGATACATGAATTGAGTGAGCCTAGATCAGGGATTGTGACCTTCAGCAAGACCGGCGCAAAAGCAGCTGCGCTTCAGAGCCACCTGTATCAGCGGGGCATCAATACATCGATCAGCAAAAGAAAAAATGCAATGCTGGATCTAGACAGAGAAATGCGAGATGACGTTATCAGGGCCTCTCTGCACTACTACAACAGTGGCAGTGAGATTGAGCGTTTCATGCAGGTCATTGATCGCTTCTGACTACGATACTGGAAACAATTGGAAGATCAGCTTGCATCGGTTGAGTCCAGCTAAACGAGGCCACTTGACTTGATTACTGAAAATACACCACCAGAATCGCGACTGGGCAGATAAATTTGACGTAGAAAGGCCAGATTTTCCAGAAAATTCCTGACTCGACTTCAGGGCACCCCTGTTTGATCTCCTCAAGAATTTCACTGCGCTGCCAAATCCAGGCAGCAAAAATACAGAAAGCGAATCCCAGAAGCGGCTGACTTACCTCAGTCGTAACTGTCACCACAAGGTCGAAAAGCGGATCAAAGTTGAAGACAATAACTAGCGAGATGACGGTTATGGCTGACCCTATGAGCATCGCCGCCCGACGACGTTCAAGCTCATGATGCTCAACCGCGTAGGCGACCGGCACCTCCAACATCGAAATAGATGACGTCAGGGAGGCGATCGTCATAAGTGCGAAAAAGGCAATGGCGACAAATACGCCGATAGCACCCATCGTAGTGAGCAGTGACGGTAAAACTGAAACAATCAATCCTGGTCCCGCGATCAAGCCACCCGCGTCATCATAAATTTCTACACCGCTGGCGAGCGCGACATACATTGCCGGCAAAATTAGCATCCCTGCCATCACCGCGATGCCGACATCAAGCAACGCGACCAGGCTGCCAATGGTAGGTAGGTTTTCATTGCTGCTTATGTAGGAACCATAGATCAGCATCGTACCCACCCCTAAAGACAAAGAAAAAAAAGCCTGACCCATGGCATCAACGAGCAGCGAAGGATCTGCTATCAGAGAAAAATCCGGAACGAGATAGGCACGGAGTCCATCCATTGCTCCCGGCAGTGTCAAGACATAAACAATAAGCAAAAGAAGAATCACAATCAGAGATGGCATCAGGCGCGAAGCCCATTTCTCGATACCCTCCTTCACGCCCGCGCTGATGATGTAAATGGTCACCAGCATAAATAACACCACGAACAAGCTGTTCCGCATGACTGCATCATTGGTCAGCCAAGCAGACAGTTGCGACGCACCCAACAGGCGGGCAATAGGATCGAAGAAAAACGCAATCATCCAGCCGCTGACGATGCCGTAAAAACTGAGGATAAAACTGACGGTGACGATACCAATGAATCCGACCAGCAGAGCTGCGAGCCGCGTCTTGTTGCCGGAGGATATGGTACGCAGCGCCGTCACCGCATTTGCTCTGGCATAGCGCCCGATGATGAGCTCGGCCATCAACGCCGGATAGGCCAGAGCAAAGGCCAGAATTAGATACGTGAATAAAAAAGCAGCCCCGCCATTAGAAGCCGCGTTCGTCGGGAAGCCCCAGATGTTTCCTAGGCCAACCGCCGAGCCGGAGGCAGCCATCAAAAAACCGAACCTAGACGTGAATTCACCTCGGGGAGCCGCCATGACGTCAAATCTCTTTTTATTTTTTTATCCCCCGCTAATCGTCTATTTGCCTTAAAGACCGACGCGGATCCCTACTTGAAGAGTAAATCAAAGCGAGGAGCGCGTAAATGGAGACTTATTGATCGTAGGAGACAAGCGTGAAAATGAGTGCGTCTGGGTCGGTAAGCTCTAACAGTACATTGCTCAGAACCGCGACCAGGCCATTCTGATTGACTTCAAGCGAGGGTATCTGCAGACGATTGTTCGAAGCGGAATAAGTAGCGATGCCAGTGAAACTGGTGCGAGGGATGACAGAGCCCAGATCGACTTGTAAGTGAAGCCCACTGCTGGACGGAATCTCGCGAAGGTACAGGCTTACTACGTCTTCGTCATTATTGACGTTCACGGAAGTAATCAACAACCCCGAATTTGATTCAAACACGTGGGCCGCCTCGCTGTAGCGCTCGACAACCGATACGTTCATGTAAACTAGGTCGCGGGGGTCATTGTAAACCCCGGTTATAAACGGCGCATCTTGGGCTTTGAAGCCGAGGCTAATTTTCGGCAGGCCGTTAATCGTATCGAGCACCGCCATGCCGTTTCCAAGAACGTTACCAAATACGGTGAAGCCACCGTTTGACGTATCTAACGAGGTATTATCACTGAGATTTACAAACCATTGGTTGGTCGCGCTGTCGGGATCGCCATCTATCTTGGCCATAGCTGCCGTGCCTCTGGTATTGGAGGCACCGAATTCGTTAATGACCGGAGAATCTGTCGCAACATCGACAGGCCCCACGTAAGGCTGAAATCTGTAGGCACCGCCCTGCACGACAAAGTCATCGGGCACCCGGTGTAGATAGGTGGCATTATAGTCTCCGCGTCTGACGTAATTGAGAAAGTTCTGAACCGTAGCTGGTGCGGACTCTTCGAGAAGCTCTATCGAGTAATCGCCGACAGAGGTACTCACCCTGACAATCGTGCCGGCCTGAATACGCGAACTGAAATTCAGAATAACGACGCAACCAAGCAACACCACCACTCGGCGCAGCAGCAGGAACTGACGGAAATGAAGGTATAAAAGAAACACGGTATTACCTGCCCGAATAAGCGACCGAAGAATAGGTCAACTGCCGAAAAACTTCAACACATTCAATAACAAATGCAAATAGTTTGACACAAATCTTATTTTTCTCTAAGCCGTTATCCTGAGTTACAATGCTTTGGCCCAGACGGGTTAAATCGACATTAACTATTTGTTCCTGCGCTTCGGTCTGCAGACACTCGAGGCCCCGGCAATACCAAGAATTCAAGCACGACATTGAAGCCCCCTGTTACAACAGAATTTTCACCGCGATTTGGCATTGGCGTTGACTTCGGCACCAGTAATAGTGCCGCCGCTGTCTATGACGGCAAACGCATACACCTGATCCCACTCGAAAAAACCGACGTCGTGATGCCTTCCGCGACTTACATCGACAAAGAGCTGAAAATAACCACGGGACAGGCAGCCATTGATCTCTACGTGGAAAGTAACATGGGAAGAACGGTTGAACTCACTGCAGAGGTACTTGGTGAAGGCCGCTCCACCACAGGTCAAATCGGCGACAAAGGACTTCCGGAAGAGGCGCAGACCGAACTAATATATGGTCAATCATTCGTTGACGAAGGACTGCAGGGTCGGTTGTTCCGCGGTATAAAACGACTCTTGGGAAACCGGAATTCGCCGCGCCTGATGGTGTTTAACCGACCATTCCGCCTTGTTGCACTAATCACGCCGTTGTTAGTGCGTATTCAGCAGAGTGTCGAACGGCTGACTCGAAGATTCGAGTCAGATCCGAAGCCAGCTGACCACGCCTGTATCGGCCATCCAGTCAATTTCGAAGGGACTGAGCAAGGGCGGAATCAGTTCGCCCTCACTCTGCTCAAAGAAGCCTACGGATATGCCGGCTTTAGCCGTCAGAGTCTGTATCCAGAGCCCGTCGCGGCAGCCTTGAGCTATCTGCATCAATACCCAGCCGCCAGTCAGCGAACCATTCTTGCCGTCGACTTTGGCGGTGGAACGCTGGATCTATGTTTGCTCAAGCGTTTTGAAGAAGGCTTTAAAGTCATAGGCACCCATGGAATCGGACTAGGCGGTGATCATATTGACAAGCTGATGTTTAGAAAACTTCTCTTTCCTCTTCTAGGAAAGGGCGAGCGTTGGCGGCGTGCAGGCTCAGACCGAGAAATTGAAACGTTCTTCCCTTTCGAAGACTACGAGGAACTGTTGCTCAATTGGGCAATTTCTTACATGCTCAACCAAAATCGCTTCACCACGCCACTGATGCAGCGTATCGAAGAAAAAGACGAAGCGTCGATTAAGTTTAGACGTCTGTACGACCTGATAAAAAACAATTATAGCTATCTTGTTTTTCAGTCACTGAAAGATCTAAAAGCTGAGCTGTCTGTTTGTGACACGGCTAAACTGGACATCCCAGAGATTGATATAGATCTCACGGTATCCCGTGAACATTTTGAGGGAATCATCATACCCGTCCTGACAGAATTGCAAGCGGCGATCAAGACGATCTTACAGCGCACAAATATCAAAGCTGAGCAGATACAGTTGGTCCTTCGTACTGGAGGCTCCTCACTAATCCCTGCCGTCAAACGCTTACTGGATGAGTCGTTCCCCGACAAAGTGATTGAACATGACCCATTCACCAGCGTTGCTGCAGGCTTAGCAATCGCAGAGTATCAGGGTCTAGGCGCTCAGACCTACAGCGGGCCGGAATCAGTGAGCAGGTTTTAGCGACTCGTGGATCTTATACTGTACGCTATTCCGGTGTTCCTATTGCTGATTCTTGTGGAATTTAGCTACGGCCTGCTGTGCGCTCGAAATACCTACCGTCTTAATGACACGATCAACAGTCTGTCAATGGGGACCCTCAGCAGGTTGCAGGCATTGCTGGTCGTTGGGACTTCGGCTGGCCTGTATGAATTTGTAGCGACAACATTCACGCTGACGCAGCTATCAGAACAGAGCCTCTGGACCTGGTTGTCTTGTTTTGTGCTTTACGACCTGGCGTACTACTGGAAGCATCGATGGGGACACGAAGTGGCGCTGTTCTGGGGAGCTCATGTCGCGCACCATCAAAGCGAAGATTTTAATCTTGCCACCGCCCTCCGCCAAACCAGCACAGACTTTTACAGTTTTATTTTCTATCTTCCGTTCTTCGCTGCTGGCTTTCCGGGGGAAGTCCTGTTCTCTGTTGTCAGTCTCAATCTGATTTATCAGTTTTGGGTTCATACCGAGCATATTCAGAAATTGGGGCCTCTGGAGTGGCTCTTCGTCACCCCTTCGAATCACCGGGTGCACCATGGTCGAAACGAGCAGTATATTGATCGTAACTATGGGGGCGTCTTTATCCTCTGGGACCGCCTTTTCGGTACTTTTCAGGACGAATTGGCGGAGGAACCCGTCATTTTTGGCCTACGCAAACCACTCAAAAGCTGGAATCCACTGTGGGCAAATGGGCATGTTTACTGGCGACTCATGCTGGATTGCTGGCATACCCCGGGCCTTCTTAACAAGCTCATGCTGACGTTGCGTCGACCCGGATGGCGGGCGCCCGGACATACCAGCACCTGTCAAAGCAAACGTATACATCCAACCAGGGCTGAAAAATTCAACCCGCACATCAATAGCTTCGGAAAAATCTATGTTTTCGGGCAATTCCTGGTCACCACCGGGCTTGCCTTGTACACCATGATCAATGCGCCGGGCTGGGGCTATCAGAAAACCGTGTGGATAGTCGCATTTTTAACCTATTCGCTATGCGCTCACGGCTTCTGGTTAGAAGGAAGAACTTACAGTGCCTTCCATGAATTACTGAGACTTGGCGGTGCTGTCCTGCTTCTGCCTTTGATTCAGCTGACTGCCGGATACCAACTGGTTTTCTCCAGCTATCTCATCGTCTCGTTGACACTGCTCTTGGTCGGAATGCGAAACGCTGGAAAATCTGGCATGGACAATCAAACCTCACTGTATCCCTAGAGCCTATCCAGAGGGAAGCTTGTGATCAAAGCCCCTGTCGCGGGATATCTAATTTCGAATTCAGCCTTGAAAGCATTAGGCAGCGAATCGGTAAAGCTGGTGCCACCATCCAGGCTTGAAATGATGAACACCATCCTGCCTTGAACTGTCTTCGCGGGTGAAAAAGCTAGCGGATTAAAACGGTAATCGCCGTGACTGCTGAGCATCCCGCGCACAGAAGACTCTACGCTCAAGCCAGCGCCAGGCACTTCGGCCCGTACCGCGCGGAATTAAGCAGATCCATCATTTGCATGGGTCACCCTGAAGAAAACATTGACGTATTCGGTGAATAACCCAGTATTTCGAAGGGTGATAAGAGGCGTATAAATCGGATACGCAAAGCCAACCTCTACCAGTCCATTGCTGGATGCGTCTGTGATCAGCGCTCTGTTCAGCTGGTCTCCCTGTATTTCCTCCGGACTTTGCCGCGGTAGCAGCCAAACAAAATACAAAATCGCAGGGAACATTGCAGGCAGGCGAACCGCGAAGCCGTAAGTTTCGGGTCGTTTAACAAACACCGGAGCTAGTGGATAAACAGCAATATGGCAAAGTCTAGGATCGCAGCGCGGCTCAATAAAGCTTGAGAACCGACGAACTCAGGGTTTCCCATAAAAACCGTGAGGACGCCCGGTGCGGCTAGAACTGCCAAAAGGCTGAAAGTCAGTTGTCGGAGTGTAACCGTCATGCCTTCATTTCAGGCAACCGTTACTCCATGGGCCTGCTTATCAGCGTGATAGGAAGATCGCACGAGTGGACCGCTGGCAACCTGATCAAATCCGAGGGTTTCGGCAAACGTCTTTAGCGCCTCAAACTCGGCGGGACGCACAAATCTATCAACCTTCACGTGGTCCTTGCTGGGCTGCAGGTATTGGCCCAGCGTAATCATGTCTACCTTGTGCGCCCTGAGATCACGAAGAACTTGCTTCACTTCAACAATAGTCTCACCCAAGCCCAGCATCAGGCCTGACTTTGTGATCACTTCAGGACATCTCGACTTATAAGCCTTCAGCAAATCAAGCGACCATTGATAATCAGCGCCTGGTCTGACCTTACGATACAGCCTTGGTACTGTCTCAAGATTGTGATTAAACACATTTGGAGGCGCGGACTGCAGGATGTCGAGCGCAATATTCATTCGCCCCCTGAAATCAGGCACCAGCACCTCGACCTCAATATCAGGATTATACAATTTAGTCTGCGTGATGCAGTCCGCGAAATGCTGCGCACCACTGTCTTTCAGGTCGTCTCTGTCTACTGATGTAATCACAACATAGCTCAAGTCCATTTCTTGGATTGCCCGGGCAAGCTCAGTCGGCTCGTTTGGGTCGAGCGGTCTGGGTTTACCGTGCGCCACATCGCAGAACGGGCATCGCCGCGTACAGATATCTCCCATAATCATAAAAGTCGCCGTACCATTGCTAAAGCATTCCCCTAGATTCGGACAAGACGCTTCTTCACACACAGAAGCCAAGCGATGTTCTCTTAGCTTTTGTTTAATATGACTTATCTTGGGGGAAGCCGGGATCCTGACCCGTATCCAGTCTGGCTTGGCAGGCAATTCGACGGTAGGGATGACTTTCACGGGAATGCGTTTTACTTTTTCTGCACCCCGAAGCTTCTCGCCTTCCACCAATACGTTTCGTCTTTTGCGCTCGGCCATAATCTGTTTCATCCAAACTTAGTCGCTCGGCTGTCCTCTGATGCCGACAGGCCGTAATGCGGGTAATATCCCAGGCCCTGCAAGAGCGCATCAGCAAGCTTACGACTTACCGACAGCAGCAACTGCTCCCCACCTGGGACAAGGTCAGTAACCTGAGTAATTTGCAACTTTTCAAAGCCGCAGGGATTGATATTACGAAAAGGAGATAAGTCCATGTTTACGTTAAGACTGAGACCGTGATAGGTCCATCCGTTCTTTATCCTCAGGCCCAAAGCGGCAATTTTAGCATCATTTACATACACGCCGGGAGCACCCGGCCGAGTTGCCGCCTCGATTTCATAATCAGATAAGGTCTTTATAATTGCCTGCTCTATTAAATCAACCAGACTGCGGACACCCATTTTTCTGCGTCTGACATTGATCAGCAAGTAGGCGACCAGCTGGCCTGGACCGTGATAGGTAATCTGGCCGCCGCGATCAACCTGCACTACTGGAATATCGCCCGAGTTTAGAATGTGCTCCGGCTTGCCTGCCTGTCCCTGGGTGTAAACAGGCTTGTGGCTCAGAAGCCAGATTTCATCTGACCTATCTGGCTTAGGATGTTCTGCAAGATAACGCATCGACTTAAAGATCGGCTCGTAGTCCTGCAAGCCAAGCCGCCGCACCACCAGTGCAGCAGATGGGCCGCTTCCTGCAGCCTTTGCGGCAAACCACTTGTAGTCCGACAGATGCAAGCTACAACACCAACTTGACGCTTTCGATCTCTTTGAGGTCGCTGAAGATGCTTTCTAATTGAGGCTCACCGGTCGCAGCAATCGTGACTGTAATTGACAGATAATTACTGTGCTTGCTGGGTTTGAGCTGAACCAAATTTGGGTCGATCGCTCCAGTATGTCGCTCAATAGACTCCAGAACCTGAGTTCTGAAAGTGTCCACAGCGTGACCGATGACCTTAATCGGGTAGAGACAGGGGAATTCAATTTTCGGCGGGGCCTCTTCAGGCGAAGAGAGGCCCCGCTCCGGATCACCTTCCATTGACACCGTCTATTCCACCATCGCATCGCTGAACATCAAGTTGATCCAGTCTACAAATTGCTTGAGCATCCCACCCTCTTCGACTGCTTGCGCAGCCACCACTTCACCGCTGAAAATTTGCTCGTCACCGAGCATCACATTCACTGTTCCGATAGCCTGCTGCTGCGGGATGGGCGCCTGAATGACTTCGTCAACATCAACTGTCGCCGTCATAGACTCAGCCGCACCTCTCGGAATCGTGACGTAGACCTCTTCCTCAATGGCCAGCTGCACAGAATCACTGACACCGAAGTAGACTGGCACTGAGGCCAGGATCTGACCGGCATCATATAGCTTGTGCGTTTCATAATATCGGAAGCCATATGTGAGCAGCTTTTGCGTTTCAATCGCCCTAGCCTCTTCGCTGCTCGTACCCATTACGACAGAGATCAATCGCATATCGTCACGCTTGGCGGAGGCAACCAAACAATAGCCTGCGGCGTCGGTCCAGCCTGTTTTCATGCCATCCACATTGCGATCGCGAAACAGCAGCGTATTTCGATTGCCCTGACGGATATTGTTATAGGTAAATTCTCTTTCCGCATACATGGGATAGAACTGACCGTGCCGCTGAATGGTAGCGGTGGCAAGAATCGACAAATCTCTGGCTGACATCGTATTGTAGTAGAGTTCAGTATCCAGCCCGCTAGCATTCATAAAAAAACTGTCCTTCATGCCCAGAACTTCGCTGTATTGATTCATCATATCGGCAAACGCTTCCTCACTCCCGGCGATGTGTTCAGAAATAGCAACGCTGGCGTCATTACCGGACTGAATAATAATGCCGCGGAGCAGATCCTCAACACTGACCTGGGAATTCACGTCGACAAACATCTTGGAGCCTTCCATACGCCAGGCTTTTTCACTGATGTGTACCTGGTCAGCCAGTTCCAAATTGCCATTGATGATCTCTTCGATAGCAATATAGGCAGTCATAATTTTAGTCAGGCTGGCGGGCGGCAGGGGCTCATCAGCATTCTCTTCTACCAGAATCTTGCCAGTTTGCGCGTCCAGCAGCACATAACTGTTAGCGGCGATATCAGGTGCACGCGGAATGATGACCTGCGCCATGGCGAGAGACGGAGACACAAACGGTACGACACTGAAGAATAAGCGAATCACGAACAGCTGAAGGTGCTTAAAGGACATAACGGATACCAATAGAAAAAATCTGGATTGATCGAACAAAAAGAACCGGCATTTCCGGCAAAAAAAGCTTGCGCACGCTAAATCCTGGCTATTCTGTTACAGTGTACGGGCTTCCCAGGTTAGCAGCAACCACGCGCTGGCTCAGGACCCGTATTTCTCGGTTGTCCGGCAAAGGGCCGACTCTCACGCGATGCAGCACGTTACCTGAACCATTTTTTATGGACCGAATGAACACTGGGTGGCTGGTGAGTCGGCGCAGCTGATCGGAAACCCTTTGAGCGGAATGGAGCTCCGAGAAAGCGCCGACCTGAAGAAATCTTCTACCGCTCACCACCTCTCTGGCACCCCGCTCGGGCGAACCTATCCGGCTATTAGAATACGTCACAGTCCGACCGTCTTCATTTACAACAATTGCATCCAACTGGACTCGTGCCGTGCCTCGGTCCGCATATCCGAGCTTCAGAGCAGCTGCATAGGACAAATCTATAATCCGGTCACCATGAAAAGGACCGCGATCATTTACTCGCACAATTAAACTGCGATTGTTCTCAAGATTGGTCACACGCAGAAAACTGGGAATAGGCAAAGATTTATGAGCCGCCGAGGCCTGATACATGTCAAAAACTTCTCCATTAGACGTCTTATGGCCGTGGAATTTTTCACCATACCAGGAAGCAATACCGGTTTTGCTATATCCCTTCTCCGTCGGCAGGACCGTATAGGTTTTCCCCAAGACCGTGTAGGGGGAGCGATTCCCTGCCTGGGTGCGGATCACAGGTTTGGGTATGACTTCACGGATAGAGCCAAGGCGTACCTGCCCGGATGGGGCGCGGTCTTGAGCAATCGAATAGCGACCCCCTGAATTTGATGTGGGGGAGGAACTCGGCGCGGAGCTGCAGGCTGCCAGCGTTATCGCCACCATCAGACCAGTAAGCGAGCGCCGAAAGCACAGTGTCTTGAACAGGTTTAACACAATCAGTCACCGAAAAACGTCAGTCGTTCGAATTACTTAACGTCCGATCGCAAGAAATTTTTAACACCTTGGCCCCTTCAGCTGTAGCGAATAATTCAACAAGCAGGGTAAAGGAGGGCCCTACCCGACAGAAATAATATATCTTTACATTTTTTAGTATTTTAGAAAAACTTCTGGCGATGATGGTTCTGGATTGACATGAGCAGCCCGAACCCAATAAACAGGGTCACAATCGAAGTGCCCCCTCTGCTGATCAGCGGCAACGGTAAGCCGATGACGGGCACTAGCCCCGACACCATGGCCATGTTGATAAAAACGTACAGAAAGAATGTGAGAGTAATACTGCCGGCCAACAGACGACCAAATAAATCTCTTGCAGCATAAGCGATCGCAAAACCCCTGAGCAATACAAACAGATAAAGCCCAATCAGAAACAGCACACCAAGCAGACCGAATTCTTCGGCCAGAACTGCTAAGATAAAGTCTGTGTGGCTTTCCGGTATAAAATCAAGATGAGACTGCGCACCGTTGCCGTATCCTTTGCCATAAATGCCGCCAGATCCAATCGCGATCTGAGATTGGATAATGTTATAACCGGCACCTGTAGGGTCGCGATAGGGATCCAGGAAGGTCAGGATGCGGTTTTTCTGATGCGCTTGAGCCAGGAACAGATACCAGACGGGCGAGCCCAGAAAACCTGCGAACAGCCCTGCAAATACAACACGCCAGCGAATTCCCGCCAGCAAAATCACAAACACACCAGACATGAACACCATAATCGCCGTGCCCGTATCGTTCTGCAGAACGATCAGTCCAGCAGGAATGACGATCATGACAGCAGACCAGAAAAGATGTTTGAACTTGGGCGGCAAAGGGCGGCTCGCCAGGTACCATGCGAGCAGCGCAGGCACGACAAACTTCATAATTTCTGAGGGCTGAAATCTGGGCAAACCAGGCAAATCTATCCAGCTCTTCGCGCCGTTTACCTCAGCACCGACGAACAGAACTAGGATTAGCAATGCTACCCCAGCCCCGTAAATCGGTGGTGCCCAGCGCCGAAAAAGATGCACGTTGACTTGCGCGACAGCGCACATGACGATTAGGCCAACGACCATGACAATCCCCTGACGCTGAATCACTGACTCATCTCCGCCAGTAGCGCTGTTAAGCACAAACAATCCGAATGCACAGAGTAAGCAGACCCCGATCAGGAGCGGAGGATCAATGTGAAGAGTTGGCAACAGGCTGACGCCTCTCCTGCGTGGCACACCAAGACTCCTGGACTGACGCACAAAATCAGGATTAGTCATCTAACTGCGACACACTTACCTCGCCAACTTCAAGATCTGCCGCGTGGAAATTCAATCGGAGAATATCAAGCAGATAGCTATCAATCACTTGCTTGGCAATGGGCCCCGCAACACTGCTGCCATGTTCACCATTTTCGACAAAGACTGCGACGGCGATTTTCGGGTCAATCTCGGGATGCATCGCTGGAGCAAAAGAAACGAACAGTCCGTGATCCTTATTGAGATCAGAAACGACAATGTCTTCGCTGGACAGGATCTCCTGACTGATTCCGACAACTTGCGCGGTCCCTGATTTGCCAGCCATGATGTAAGGCATGGCGCGATCCTGCATGGCGATTGATTCATAGGCTGTGCCGTAGTCACGGAACACATCAGAATAGGGCCGATGAACTACCATCGTCATCGCTTCATGAATGTAGCTCCAATAATCGGCGTCGTCGGTGAAGACGTCCGGCTTTGAGTTGCTGTTCAATGGCTCAAATTGCACGCCATCGACTGCCTTGAGCATTCGCGGCTGAATCACCGCGCCCCGATTGGCCAGAATAGCGGTAGCTGTCGCAAGCTGAAGTGGTGTTGCCCACATGTACCCCTGCCCAATCGACGCGTTGACGGTATCACCGGGGTACCAGGGTTCTCCCCGACTTTCCATTTTCCAGTCGCGGGAGGGGAGGACGCCGGTTCTAGCGTAGCCGACGTCAAGCGCGAAGTTGTCACCAAATCCAAATTGGGAAAGAAACCCGTGGATGCTGTCAACACCGAGGCGGTGACCCAGATCATAAAAAAAAGTGTCACAGCTCTGATAAATAGCTTTTCGTAAGTCTGTCTCTCCATGACCGCCCCCGATAGCGGTGCGAAGGGTGTAGTCACCCCAGCGGTAAGACACTCCTGGAAGCCTGAAATACCCCGGATCCTGAATCGTAAACTCGTAGTCGATCGTGCCGCTTTGCAGCCCGGCAAGACCGATGAACGGTTTAACTGTTGAACCTGGTGGATACGGACTAGTCGAGCGATCGAAAAGTGGGGTATTTACCACATCATTTACCAGCACGGAGTAATCATCGTTGGTGATGCCGGTGACGAAGAGATTTGGATCAAATCCGGGTTTGCTGACCATTGCGAGAATTCCACCGGTAGCCGGTTCAATGGCAACGACAGCACCGCGAAAATCGCCCAGCGCTTGCTCTGCCGCAATTTGCAGTTTTGCATTTAGGTAGAGAGTCAGATTCTTCCCGGCGACAGGGTCAGCGCGGTCCAATCGCCGCATGATCTGGCCCCGGTTATTTTTCTCAACGATTTCATAGCCTACGGTACCGTGCAGCAATTCCTCGTACGTTCTCTCCACGCCGCTTTTCCCGATATGGTAAGTGCCTCCGTAATTTTCTTTTTCCGCATCGGTAAGCGCATTCATCTCTTCGCGGTTTATCTCGGAGACATAGCCCACCGAATGCGCTGTCAGTGAGCCTAGCGGATAACTGCGGACAAATTGCGATTCAATTGCCACGCCGGCAAGCTGGTGACTGTTGACCGCAACTCTGGCTTTTTCTTCTTCACTGAGCAGATACCGCAAAGTTACGGAGGAGAAAGGTACCCGATTGCGGCTCAAGCGGTTTTGAAATTGCTCAATATCATCGTCCGACAGCCGAATCAGTGTCGTCAAGTAGGCTAGGGTGGAATCAAGATCCTCTACCTGCTCTTTGACAATGGTTAAATTGAATATTGGCTGATTGTCTGCCAGGAGTTCTCCCTGGCTGTCAAAAATCAGACCTCGCGCTGGGGGCACGAACTGAGAGTGGAGCCTGTTGCCATCGGACCGGGCAGAGAAATACTCATACTGTACAACCTGAAGGTTCAGCAGTTTGATAATCAGCGCGCAGAACAGAAGTGCGACGATTACCGCCGCAACAGCCAGCCGTCGGGTAAAAAGCTGCTTCTCAGCCTCATGGTCTTTTAGCTGCCACTTACCTTTCATTCGGGTAAAAAGCCGCCTCTCAGCCTCATGACCTTTTTGCTGCCACTTACCTTTCATTGCAGATTCAGCGCCTTGAAAACATTCATCATCTTGAAAATGAACTAGTCAATTTAGTCGGCAATTTGTTCTCCTGCTTGAAAAGCAGGCTGCTGGGAATATAGACCCCAGAAAAAGCCAAAAGTTTACCGCTTCCAGCCAGCTCCATCCGTATCCGGAAACCTCAGTCACGATGATAGGGATGGCCGTTAATCATCGCAATCGCCCGATACAGCTGCTCCGTCACCAGCACCCTGACCAGCGGATGCGGAAGAGTTAACCTTGATAGAGACCAACACTCATCGGCCCGCCCCAGACAATCGCCATCCAAGCCGTCAGGACCACCAATCAGAAGCGCCAGATCTTTTCCTGACATCCGGAATTCACGCAGCTTATCGGCGAGTTGCGCAGTGCTAAGTGATCTGCCTTTAACGTCCAGCGCCACGACGTAGTCGTCCGGTTTAATCTGAGATAAAAGAGCGGCTGCTTCTCTGGCTTTGCCGACCGCTGGCGATTGGTTTTTTACCCTCTTGGCCAGCGGAATCTCAACAAGAGAAAAGTTCATCTCCCGCTCGATACGCTTGCTGTAATGCTCCGTCCCCGTGATCACCCAATTCGCCATCTTGGTGCCAACTGACAGCAATCGCGTCCTCATGATCCTTGAGCAGGGCCTTCAGCAGAAACAGCCCGCGCTGCACCTTTAGACGCGTCAAAACTCCATAGGTCCTCAAGGTTGTATAAGGCCCTGACCGACCCCAACATAATGTGCACGACTACCCCTCCGACATCAACGAGAATCCACTCAGACTGTAGCTTGCCCTCTATACCCAAAATATCGAGCCCTGCCTCTTTAACCTTCTTCGCTACCGAGTCAGACAAAGCTTTGATGTGGGTACTGGAACGGCCAGTTACGATAACCATATAGTCGGTTATTTCTGTCAATTTTTGTACATCAATAGAACGGATCGACTCGCCCTTAAGATCTTCCAGCGCTTCCACAACCAGCTGTACGATTTTCTTACTCTTCAACTCTTTTACCTGCCCACTCATTATGCCTTGTCACTGCTCTGGAGCCCTACATCCGTAGAGCGAATGTTCCTCGATATAATTTAATACACTGGGGTTAAGGAGTCCGCTGACACCGCCATCTCCCCCGAGCAGGCTCCGCACTTGTGTGGAAGAGAGCTCCACATCGAACAGCCGGGCCAAGTGCACCTTGCCAACGCTCTGCTCAAATAATTCATGGGGCTCTGTCACCTGCCGGCGCTCGAGATCTAACTCCGCGGCCACCAGTTCATCAACACGCTGCCCGGATCTACCAAGCACCAGGATATGACAGGACTCCAGAAAGCCCTGCCAATTATGCCAACACAGCAAACCATTAAACGCATCCATTCCCATAACGAAGACCCGATGCTGCCAGCATCCGGCCTCCGCGAAGGCGCTAACCGTATCTGACGCGTAGGAAATACCGCCCCGGCGGATTTCGCAATCATCCGGCCTGATTGAAGGCTCGTCCCGCAGGGCGAGTTCCAGCATCGCCATGCGGTGCATTGTGCTGGCTGACAAGGACTCCTTATGGTTGGGCACATTACAGGGGATCATCTGTACCGCGTCCAGATCCAGAGTTTCCAGTGCAAAGCGCGCGGCTTGAATGTGCCCCTGATGAACAGGATCAAACGCACCTCCAAAGATACCGAGACGCGATTTCATCGCCTGAT
>PBTW01000067.1 GCA_002729315.1 Gammaproteobacteria bacterium | reverse complement strand
ATTTTTGAAAACCATCTTAAACTACCCGGGTTTGGCCGGAGCCTATCGAAACGCCGCACTGGTTGAATTGGATCGCATATTTTAGCGCATTTAGCCTTCGTGTCGCCGTCTAAATTGATGCTCGAATGTTAATTTTGTGGAGAATGGCATGGCGTATTTCAAACTTGGAATCATGCTGTCAAAACCGCAATAAATTTGCCACTTTATAGGCCTCCTAAGCTACAAAATCCTTGATATCTGAGTGCTACCCGTGTACCTTTTCCCGCGCTTACACAGGGCGTCCAACGGGCTGCGGAAGAGTCCAAAATCAGGGCTAAGTGAAAGTCCTCTTGCCGGGTGAACTTCGGGTGAGGGCCGAGCCGGGATCGGAAAACCGGAACCTCACAATACCCTATTAGTGCATGCCCTGCTTGTAAGCATTGGTCGGACGGCATATAGCTTTCCAGCAGTAGAGGCGATTCATTCGAGACCCGTAGGCGAAGAAACCTGTGGTACCTATTCTTTGCTGCCTCTGCAGGTATCCCGAAAAGGGACGCCAGCCTACATGCGAGATGGCGGCAAGCAACAGCAAGGTCTTGTCATCAAGACCCAGAGTTAGAATTACTGGATCAATTAGCCCACAGCATCGGTTAACGTCTTGGAAGAATCACCTACTTTTATCGAAGCGCTCACTCCGTTCCTGTTCTACACCTCGCTGGTTCTCGCTGTGGTGGTAACCATGCTCGGGCTCTCGTTTTTCCTCGGTCAGAAGATTAACCGGAAGTACAAAAATACGCCTTTTGAATCGGGCATTATATCCGTCGGTAGTGCGCAATTTCGGATATCCGTTCACTTCTATCTGACGGCTATCCTGTTCATCATTTTTGACCTGGAGGTGGTTTTTCTGTTTGCCTGGGCAGTCGCAGTAGAGGAAGCAGGTTGGCTGGGTTTTATAGAAATCAGTGTTTTCATCTTTATTCTTATTGTCGCCTTAGTTTACCTATGGCGTATCGGTGCGCTGGACTGGCGAACCGAAACACAGCGTCGCGAGTTGGTCGATCTGAAGGGGCCGGGTGGCGTGGTTAACAGGAAGGCGTTAAAGCTATGAATTGGGAATTACAACGAGCCGACCAGGCAGCTTCTCCGCAACCTGGTGGTAACTCGGTAGATGACTTCATTCGTCAAAATGTGATGATGGCCAAGCTCGAAGATATGGTTGCCTGGGGGCGTAAAAATTCTATATGGCCGTTTAACTTCGGCCTGTCTTGCTGCTATGTAGAAATGGCGACGGCATTTACGGCAAGACATGACCTTGCCCGCTTTGGCGCAGAGGTCATCCGTGGCACTCCTCGTCAGGCGGACATGATTGTGATTGCGGGTACTGTGTTTCGCAAGATGGCGCCTGTTGTCAGGCTGCTCTACGATCAGTTGCTTGAGCCCAAATGGGTGATCTCCATGGGATCATGCGCAAATTCCGGTGGAATGTATGACATCTATTCCGTGGTTCAGGGTGTCGACAAGTTTCTGCCGGTTGACGTGTATGTTTCGGGTTGTCCGCCACGGCCCGAAGCTCTGCTGCAGGGCCTGATTCTTCTGCAGGATTCCATCGGGCGGCAACGGCGCCCACTGAGTTGGGTGATCAATGATCAGGGAATTATCCAGCGAGAAGAAAATCCGGTTCAGAGGGAGTCACGACATGACGCCCGTATCGCAGCGACCGAACTTAGATCGCCACATGAAGTTTAATATAAATCAATAATTTATAAACGTATTTTAATAAACAATCGAATGCAAATCGCCCCGATCATTCCTCCAGCAAACCTGTCAAACCCTGTGGCTTCTCAGGTAGATGATGCGTTACGGAATCACATTATATGCTTGCAGACGACCGTCGACGGCACGCTCACGCTATGGGTTGACCGGACTCGTATCAAAAAAGTTTTGAAATTTCTACGGGATGAAAGCCAACCAAGATTCGAGATGTTGCTGGATGTAACCGGCATTGACGAGAGGGTTAGGGTGCATAGAGCAGGGCAGCCCGCCTCAGAATTTACCGTGGTCTACCACCTGACATCGTTCTCTGGGCACAGTGACGTGCGGGTGAAGGTACCGCTAATGGATGCTGATCTCAAGCTGCCGACTGTCATTGATCTTTGGCCAAGCGCCAACTGGTATGAGCGGGAAACCTGGGACATGTTTGGTATCGAATTCGACGGGCATCCAAACCTGTTCCGCATTGTGTTGCCACCCACTTGGCAAGGACATGCACTGCGCAAAGAACATCCCGCCAGGGCGACTGAGATGGAACCCTTCTCGCTTGACGATGAACAAGAAGCATTCGAGCAGGATGCACTGTTGTTTAATCCTGAACAGTGGGGAATGAAGCGTCATTCCGATACCTCTGAGTTTATGTTTCTCAATCTCGGACCGAACCATCCTTCGGTTCACGGGGCTTTCCGGATTGCCCTGCAGTTGGACGGTGAGATCTTGGTCGACGCGGTGCCTGACATCGGCTACCACCACCGTGGGGCCGAAAAAATGGGGGAAAGGCAGTCTTGGCACACCTTTATCCCCTATACCGATCGGATCGACTATCTCGGTGGGGTGATGAACAACCTACCGTATGTCATGGCGGTTGAGAAAATGGCCGGAATTGAAGTGCCTGAACGAGCCAAGACGATTCGGGTCATGCTGGCGGAAATGTTTCGAATATGCAGTCACCTGCTGTTCTACGGGACCTTCGCCCAGGACGTGGGTCAGCTGTCGCCCATATTTTATATGTTCGTCGAGCGAGAGCGTATTTTTAACATTATCGAATCTATTTGCGGTGCACGTATGCATCCTGGCTGGTTCCGTATCGGAGGGGTTGCGCAGGATCTTCCAAATGGCTGGGAGGTGCGGGTGAAAGAACTGCTTGACTTCATGCCTCCCCGGCTTGATGAATATGACCAAATGGTGATGAACAACGGCATCGTGAAGCGTCGTACTCAGGGGGTAGGTGCCTACTCGACACAGCAAGCTTTCGATTGGGCTGTTACTGGACCGGGCCTTAGGGCGACCGGTCTGGAGTGGGATTACCGAAAGCACAGACCTTACAGCGGTTATGAAAATTTCGAATTTGACGTTCCGATCGCGGTCAATGGGGATTGTTACGACCGATGCGCGGTCCGTGTTGAAGAAATGCGCCAGAGTCTCCGGATCATCAAGCAATGCCTGGAGAATATGCCTGCGGGTGACTATAAGGCAAATCACCCGCTAACGACGCCACCTCGGAAAGAAAAAACCATGCAGGATATCGAAACCCTGATTAATCATTTTTTGAGCGTCAGCTGGGGGCCGGTTATCCCTCCTGACGAAGCCACCATCGGAATTGAGGCTACCAAGGGTATCAACAGCTACTATTTGATTAGCGACGGCAGCACAACGTCTTATCGAACTCGGATCAGAACGCCTTCGTTTGCCCATTTACAGATGATCCCAGAAATAAGTCGTGGCTTCATGGTGGCCGATTTAATCGCGATTATCGCCAGTATCGACTTTGTAATGGCTGATGTGGATCGGTGAAACAAGTTTCTCATTGGCAACGACGCCACAAAACGGAACGAGACAACAGCCTGAGCAGGCGAGACAGACAAGAAGCAAATGAGTTCGCAGGTAATTGCTAGCACCAAAAACAGAGCGCGAGTTCTGACGGAAGCCGAAATATCCGAAATCGAGCATGAGAAAACGCTCTACCCGGACAATCAGGCAGTCGGGCTTGAGGCTTTGAAGATTGTGCAGAACCATCAGGGTTGGGTTTCAGACGAATCTTTGTTGGCCATTGCTGAATACCTCGATTTATCAGTTGCTGATCTGGAAGGCGTCGCGACGTTTTTTAATCTGATATACCGACAACCGGTCGGCAAGCACGTCATTCTATATTGCGACAGTGTGAGTTGTTGGATTTGCCGAGGTGACGATGTCAGAAATTACCTGTCGGACAAATTGAATATTGACTATGGTCAGACCACGGAAGACAACGAGTTCACGCTAATTCCGGTGCCCTGTCTTGGCGACTGCAACAATGCGCCGGTGATGATGGTTGGACAGGATCTGCATCGCAATCTGACCAAGGCCGGAATCGATGAAATTATCGGTCAGTATCGGAATAAGAGCGCGTAACATTCATCAATCGAAACAGAGCAACTGGGCAATAAATTGATTTCTAATCCGCTAACAAAAAATATCGACATGTCCCGGCCGCCGCTGGAAATCGGCGCATACGAGGCCAACGATGGTTATCAGTCGCTACACACGATCGCAGCGGGGATGAGTGCTGCCGACGTGCTGGAGACGATTAAGTCATCGGGCCTGAAAGGACGGGGAGGGGCAGGGTTTCCGACCGGACTAAAATGGAGTTTTGTGCCGCAGGGAGAGTCATCGCCACAGCAAAAGTATCTGGTGGTGAACGCGGATGAGATGGAACCCGGGACTTTCAAAGATCGCCTCCTGATGGAGGGCGACCCTCATCTTCTCCTTGAGGGTATGATAATAAGTGCCTACACAATTGGAGCGAGTAAGGCCTACATATTTTTGCGCGGTGAGTATCACGGGTCGGTAAAAACACTCACAAAGGCAATCGCTGAGGCCTACGACAAAGGCTATCTAGGAAACAATATTCTGGGAACCGGATTTCACTTGGATATTATCCTGCATACTAGTGCTGGTCGGTACATCTGCGGGGAAGAAACCGCTCTGCTGAATGCCTTGGAAGGCAAACGGGCTAACCCTCGAGCAAAACCTCCGTTTCCACAGGTTAGTGGCCTGTGGGGCAAGCCGACGATCGTAAATAACGTCGAAACGCTGTGCAATCTCCCGGGAATCATAACCTATGGTATAGATTGGTATCAGGGGCTAGGGGTAGGCGCAGATGCCGGTACCAAAATGTTTGGCGTCAGCGGTCGGGTGAAGAACCCGGGAGTCTGGGAAATGCCGCTTGGCGTGACCATTCGAGAACTGCTCGAGGATAAGGCGGGTGGCTTGCAGGACGGTCTCGGCCTGAAGGCATTTTTACCCGGTGGCGGTTCGACCGACTTTATGCTGCCTGAGCATTTGGATCTTGCTCTTGATTACGATGAGATCTCTCAAAAAGGCGGTAGCAGACTTGCTACTGGGACCATGATCGTACTTGATGACCAGACCTGCCCTGTCGGAATGATTGGTAATCTTATGAAGTTTTTCGCCCATGAATCGTGCGGCTTCTGCACGCCCTGTCGCGACGGGTTGCCGTGGGTGGATACAATATTTAGGGACTTTGAAGCGGGGCGGGGCAGTGAAAAGGATTTGAATATTCTTAAAGAACAGGTCGATTACATGGGGCCTGGTCGCACATTCTGCGCCCTCGCTCCCGGTGCTACTGCACCTTTAGGAAGTGGTCTCAGATATTTTGAAGATGACTTCAAAGAACACATAAAGCAAAAGCGCTGTACCTTTAAAGATTAAGTTGGGGCTGGAGTTAAGTTAGATGGCAAAAATTGTTGTAGATGGGAACGAGTATGAAGTTGATCCCAATAACAATCTGCTGCAGGAGTGTCTGTCCTTGGGGCTTGACCTTCCTTACTTTTGTTGGCACCCCTGTATGGGTTCTGTCGGCGCTTGTCGTCAGTGCGCAGTGAAACAGTACCGAGACGAGAACGACGAAAAGGGCACCATCGTCATGGCCTGCATGACGCCTGCTAGCGATGGGGCTCGTATTTCTATTACTGACGGACAGGCTCACGATATGCGCGAGCGTGTCATCGAGAGCCTGATGATCAGCCACCCCCATGATTGCCCGGTCTGTGAGGAGGGTGGGGAATGCCACCTTCAGGATATGACCCTGATGTCAGGCCACAACTACCGGCGCTATGACAAGAAAAAAATCACTCACCACAATCAGTATCTGGGACCGTTCATCAATCATGAAATGAACCGCTGCATCACCTGCTACCGCTGCGTACGTTTCTATGATGGTTATGCCGGTGGTACTGATCTTTCAGCCCAGGCATCGCACCATCACACCTACTTCGGCCGTCACGAAGAAGGCACGCTGGAGAACGAGTTTAGCGGTAACCTAGTTGAAGTGTGTCCGACCGGAGTTTTCACCGATAAGGTTTTTTCGCAAGCTTACACTCGTAAGTGGGACCTACAGACTGCGCCCAGCGTCTGCACCGGATGCTCGACTGGTTGCAACATTACTCCGGGAGAGCGCTATGGCAGTTTGCGCCGTATCGTGAATCGCTATAACAGCGAGGTGAACGGCTACTTTATTTGCGATCGGGGCCGCTTCGGCTGGGAATATGTTAATGGCGAAGAGCGTGTTCAGACTCCCGTTCAGATCGTCGGAGATGAAAGTAAAGAGATGTCAGATGAAGAGATTGATGAGCTTTTCAATGATCTGGCGAAAGGTGGAGTTATCGGTATCGGGTCTCCACGCAGCAGTAATGAGTCAAACTATGCCCTGCGAAAGCTCGTGGGCGAGGCTAACTTTTATCCGGGTATAGGCGACGATGAGCATGCGATAAACCAGCTAATTTTGGAGTTGCACAAAGATAAGGTTTTTCATACTCCCAGCGTGCGGGAAATTGGGCAGGCAGACGCGGTAGTCATCGTTGGAGAAGACATCACCAACACCGCGCCGCGCATAGCCCTCGCGGTTCGTCAGAGTGTGCGTAACAAGGCCGAGGAACTGGCTGCGCTGAACAACATCCCCGTTTGGCAAGACGCGGCGGTTCGCGAATTGGCGCAGCAGGAGCGCAGTCCGCTCTTTATTCTCAGCAATGCAGCATCCCGTCTTGATGACGTGGCGCAGCAAACGTTCATAGGAACCTGCGCAGAGCAGGCCAAATTTGCGTTTGCTATCGCGGAGTCGCTTGCAGGTGCCACGCCGACCGGCCTGACTGACCGACAACATGAGTTGCTTGTCGAGATAGTAGAGGCGCTCAGGAATGCGAAGCGTCCCCTGATTATTTCCGGCTCCAGCAATCGCAGCATTGAAATGGTTCAGGCTGCGGCCAATATAGCCCGTGCTCTTAGTGCGGAAGAGCCTTCGCATCTGGCCCTGATGCTCCCAGAAGCTAACACGATGGGTCTGGAACTACTGGTCAGCCCGGAGCAAAGGCTGGGTGCTGCACTCGAGAAGTGCGCCACGGGCGAAGTCTCCAAAGTAATTGTTCTGGAGAGCGATCTATATCGGCGGGCACCTACCGCTAGCGTAGACAACGCGCTATCAAACGCAGAGACTGTAGTGGTTCTGGATCAGATGCACAGTGCCACAACAGCGAAAGCTACGCATGTATTTCCAGTGACTGCATTTTCGGAGCAAGAGTCGACGTATGTGAACTATGAAAGTAGGGCGCAGCTAAGCTTCAAGGTACATCAGGCCGTCACCGACGCAAAGCCAGGTTGGAAATGGCTGACCAATGGTAAAGCTGACATTAACAAAATCATCAAAGCCTGCAGTGATGAAGCAGAGGGTTTTGGGTCTCTCGATGGCCTCGTGCCGCGCCTTTCGCAATTTGTGGCCGGGCTAAAAATTCCGAGGCAATCTCATAGATACAGTGGGCGTACGGCGATGATCGCTAACCGCAATGTCCATGAGCCTAAGCAACCCACAGATAACGAATCGGTTATGGCTTTCTCGATGGAAGGCATGCCAGCGATGAAGGACGCTTCGATTCTTGGGTCGACTTGGGCGCCCAGCTGGAATTCTAATCAGTCTATCAGTAAATTCCAGGAGGAGGTCAATGGTGAGCTGAAGCAGGGGCATACCGGCACTCTATTGCTTACAAAGAAGATAGAATCAGGCGTCCCATTTACGCCTCCCCAGAGCGGTGGCGACGGAAACTCCGCCAAGTTGACCCTGTCGCTTGCCTTTCAGATCTTTGGAAGTGAAGAGCTGTCTGCGCGCTCGCCTGCGATTCAGAAACGGATGACAGATGCTTATGTGGCACTGGCGCCGGCGGACGCAGCTAGGCTGGATATCAAGCAAGGTGATTCTGTGGGACTCAATGGTGGTCCTGCCGTAGTCGCCTGTATCCGAGAAAAAATCTCAGAGGGGAGCTGCGTTGTGCATTGTGGGGTACGACTCAATCCTCACGATTTGGCGGGAACCGTAAGTCTGACTAAAGCCGCCGACTCGTTGCCTGGCAAGGGGCTGAACGGTCTTATTGTCAGCGACTTGTGCGAGGAGGGCTACTAGCCATGGCGTTGGGAGTAGGTTCCGCGCTCACGATAGGGCTTATTTTGGGCACGGTGATTATCGTTGCTGCTATGCTGATCTGGGTTGAGCGGAGGCTGCTAAGCTTCTGGCAGGAGCGCCTGGGCCCGAACCGGGTGGGTCCTTTCGGGCTGCTGCAAGTTGTTGCTGACATGATTAAGATCTTCACTAAAGAAGACTGGGTGCCACCGTTCGCAGATCGCGTCAGCTTTGTCATCGCGCCTGCGATCATCATGACAGTCATTTTATTGAGCTTCGCCGTAATACCATTTGCACCGAACATCGGCGTTATCGAATCCAATATTGGTGTGCTGTTCATTCTCGCGATGGCATCACTGGGTGCCTATAGCGTGATGCTTGGGGGTTTGTCGTCAGACAATAAGTATGCCTTGCTGGGAAGTTTGCGGGCTGCGGCTCAGATGGTGAGCTATGAAGTCTTCATGGGGATCTCATTGCTTGGCGTAGTGGCGCTCTCAGGCAGCTTCAATCTGCGCACGATCGTCGAGGCGCAAGAAGGCATGTGGTTCGTGGTGCCACAATTCGTCGGATTCGTTATTTTCCTTATAGCGGGGGTCGCTGAAAGCCATCGTCTGCCGTTTGACATTCCCGAGGCTGAACAGGAAATCTGCGCCGGATATCACACTGAGTATTCAGGCATGAAGTTCGGTATGTTCTTTGTCGGCGAGTATCTCGGACTTGTGTTGGTGTCTTCGCTGATTACGGTGCTCTTCTTCGGTGGATGGATGGGGCCGGGCTTTCTGCCGCCAGTTGTTTGGTTTGCGTTGAAGTCAGGGGTTTTTATTGCGTTTTTTATTTTACTGCGGGCAGCAATCCCGCGGCCCCGCTACGACCAACTTATGACTTACGGCTGGTTGTTTCTGTTACCGCTGTCTCTGGTCAATCTGCTCGTCACGGGCGCAGTCATTTTGAGTACTTAACGCAGAGGGCCTGGACCTAAATTATGTATTCGTTAATAAAAGATACCCTGTTAAGTCAAGTCGTTACGCTTTGGGGCGTCTTCAAGAAGCTGTTTGTGAAGGCTGATACGGTTGAATACCCTGATCAGCAGCCTTACATGTTTCCCCGTTGGCGAGGCCGTATCATTCTGAGTCGCGATCCTGACGGGGAAGAGAGATGTGTTGCCTGCAACCTGTGCGCAGTTGCTTGCCCTGTCGACTGTATCGCCCTTCAGAAGGGAGAAATGGAGGACGGTCGATGGTACCCCGAATTTTTTCGAATCAATTTTTCGCGCTGCATTATGTGCGGTTTTTGTGAAGAAGCTTGCCCTACCAATGCGATACAGCTCACCCCGGATTTTGAGATGGCTGAATATGTCCGCCAGGACATGGTGTGGGAAAAGGAAGATCTGCTTATCAGCGGTTGCGGAAAGTACCACGACTATAATTTTTACCGAGTGGCTGGGAAACAGATCAGCGGTAAGGATAAGGGTGAGGCACTCAACGAAGCCAAGCCTGTTAACGTGAGGAGTCTGATGCCGTGACACTGCTATTTTATCTGGCTGGGGCCGTCGCGATCATTGCAACCTTTGCCGTTATTGTGCAGACCAACATTGTGCATGCCCTGCTTTACCTTATCCTGTCGTTGCTGGCGGTTGCTGTTATTTTTTACGTTCTGGGAGCGCCTTTTGCCGCAGTGCTTGAGGCGATCGTTTACGCCGGTGCCATCCTCGTATTGTTTCTCTTTGTAATAATGATGCTTAACTTGGGCCAACATACACGTGACCAAGAAAGAGGATGGCTTGCGAGGCCCATGTTTCTCGGTCCCGGGGTGATGTCTGCTCTTCTGTTGGGTCAATTGCTTAATGTCTTATCTCAGGTAGATCAGGACATGACGGTGACGCGGGTGGGGGTGATGGAGGTGAGCGCCTTGTTGTTCGGCCCTTATGTACTGGCGGTTGAATTAGCGTCCATTCTGCTGCTTGCGGGCCTAGTTTCTGCCTATCACCTCGCTAAGAAATAGCGGCTTTTGGCAGACAAACGAAAAATTATTAGGGAACAGGGCAAGAGTGATCACAATCAATGGAATCTATACCGGTTGAGCACGGCTTTATATTGGCAGGTATTCTATTCTGTCTTGGGCTGATTGGAGTGTTGACACGACGGAATATAGTATTCGTCCTGATGTCGTTAGAAATCATGCTGAATGCCAGCGGGCTGGCATTTATCGTAGCAGCTGCGCGCTGGGGGCATGCGGAAGGACAGGTGATGTTCCTGATGATTTTGACGCTTGCCGCAGCAGAAGTGGCGGTTGGACTCGGGCTTATCATTCAGATGTTCAGGCGATATCAAACCGTTGACATCAACGTGCTGAGCGAGATGAAGGGATAGAGGTCGGGATTATGCTTGAACTGATTTGGTTGCTGCCTACGTTTCCGCTACTTGGCTTTCTTGCTCTTGTCCTCAGTGGTGGTCGGCTTCCCAAGCATATCGCAGGCCCAATCGGTGCGGGATCAATTGGTCTCGCTTTCGCCGTAGCAGCGCTAGTGGCGACAGAGTTCCTGAATTCCGGGCTTGAACACTTTACCTATGAAGCGTGGGTCTGGATGTCAGTCGGCGGATTAACCCCGGGCTTCACGTTTTATCTGGATGGCTTGTCGATGGTAATGATGCTGATCATTACCGGTGTAGGCTTTCTGATTCATCTCTACGCGACCGGCTACATGTCCGACGACCCCAGCTTTGCTCGTTTCTTCTCTTACATGAACCTGTTCGTTTCTGCGATGCTGATGTTGGTTCTGGGTGACAATCTAGTGCTGCTCTATCTCGGGTGGGAAGGCGTGGGATTGTGCTCATATCTGCTCATTGGGTTTTGGTACACCAATCCGGCAAATGGCTATGCAGCCAGAAAGGCCTTTGTGGTGACTAGAGTTGGCGACACTTCAATGGCGATCGGGCTGTTCCTATTGTTTGCCCAACTGGGAACCTTAAATATACAAGATATGCTGCGCGCGGCAGAAACGCAGTGGACAGTAGGTTCAGGCTTTGCGATTGCAGCTTCCTTACTACTTCTGGGCGGTGCGGTTGGCAAATCAGCGCAACTTCCACTGCAGACATGGCTGCCAGATGCGATGGCCGGACCAACGCCAATTAGCGCCCTTATCCATGCGGCGACCATGGTTACCGCCGGCGTATATCTTATCGCCCGAACGCACCCACTGTTTGAATTAGCGCCTTCAGTGCAGCTGTTGGTGGCGCTAATTGGTCTAATAACGCTGCTGTTGTCCGGTTTCACTGCGATGACACAATCCGACATTAAGCGCATCCTTGCTTATTCAACGGTGAGTCAAATTGGTTACATGTTTCTCGGTCTTGGAGTTGGAGCCTGGTCTGCTGCGATCTTCCATCTGATGACCCATGCTTTCTTTAAGGCTTTGTTGTTCCTTGCCTCAGGTACTGTAATCCTGAGCCTGCATCATGAACAGAACATATTTAAGATGGGAGGACTGCGTAAAGCCCTGCCGGTTTCCTTTTTCTCTTTTCTAATTGGAAGTCTGGCTTTGACCGCCTTCCCCTATACCTCAGGTTATTTCAGCAAGGATGAAATCCTGCTCGGTGCACTGGAGTTAGAGGGAGTGGGGGTCTGGTTCTGGCTGGGAGGCGTTGTTGGGGCCTTCTTTACCGGGATCTACACATTTCGTCTATTCTTCATTGTTTT
>PBTW01000066.1 GCA_002729315.1 Gammaproteobacteria bacterium | reverse complement strand
ATGCCCCATTTTATTGGTAGCTGGATGATTGAACCGACATCTCTGTGCGATGAACTAGTGGCGTTTTTCGAAGCTCATCCGGAGAATCACGCCCAGGGAAAGATCGCGGGTGGTCTGAACCCGGAATCAAAAAAATCACTGGACCTGACCATTCGACCCAGAGAACTGCAGCAAGCTGATCATTTTCCCGTGCGGGCCTATCTTGATGCCTTGTTCGCCTGTCATCAGGATTATCTGAGGCAGTGGCCGTTCTTGCAGGGAGTCTTGCCGCAGGCGCATATCGGCTCGTTCAATATCCAACGCTACGAGCCAGGCGGGCATTTCCTTAAGGTGCATTCTGAGCGGACGACCCTTGCCAGCTCCCATCGGGTGCTGGCCTGGATGACCTACCTGAATGATGTGTCAGATGGGGGGGCCACTGAGTTCATTCATCAGGATGTGAAAGTGCAGCCGTGCTGTGGACATACCCTCATATGGCCGGCTGAGTGGACTCATGCCCACAAGGCCAACACGCTCATTTCAGGTTTCAAATATATCGTTACCGGCTGGATGCATTTTCCTGCCAGCAGTTGGGCTGGCTGAAACTGTTGTTTTCCTTCAGTCCTTTTCTCCTTTATTGCTCTGCGGCGCTCTTGTCACCGTTCGCTCCTTATCTGCGTTATGCCGCGTGGGGCGGTCTCAGCGGGTGATTGACTGCAGTAGCTGTGTTCCATGCCCGGCTGATGCTCAAAAACACATGCGTTCCTGGGGCCCTGGGTGTGGAAAGGCGGTAGCAGGCGCCAAAAGCGCACTCAGCGAGGCATTTTGCGATCTAAGCAAAAATGAATCCACGACTCCTGGTTTGTTCCGCTATTCTTGAAAATCTAATAAAAATTCAATTAAAACAATTATTTGCTGATGATCTGGGCTCTGAAAACAATTGCATTTCTGCCCGAAAAAAACTTAGAAAAGTAATCAACTAAGGCTTGACTTCATTTGCTGTCGGTCTATCCTCTCTGGTGGGTAAATGGCGCGGAGATATTCGTTCCGTTTGCGCCGCACAACGAAGATATAGATAAAAAAGAAGCTTCTTAAATAAGAAAAACTGGAGAGATAGTATGCAGTTTAAAAACCCACATAAGCGTAATTTGCTATGTACGGCGATTTCTTTGTCTCTGCTCCCAATGGCTGGTGCGACTATTGCGCAGGACCAGCAAGTTGAAGAGGTGGTAGTAACAGGATCGTTCATCCGCCGCACTGAGGGCTTTACTCAGGCGTCCTCTTTGACTCAACTGGATGCAGTTGATCTCGAGCAGCAAGGCACATTGAATATCGGTGAGGTTGTACAAAACTTGACCTTTGTTAATGGTGCAGCGTCCTCGGTAACAAACACGATTCAAGGAACAGATTCGCGTTCGTCATCCGTCGACCTTCGTGGTCTGGGCGCAAGATCAACCCTGACCTTGCTCGATGGCAAACGGCTTGTGAATGAAAACGTAAACGCTTTGATTCCAACGATTGCCATCCAGCGTATGGACATCGTTGCTGACGGTGCTGCGGCACTGTACGGAAACGAGGCAGTGGCAGGTGTTGTTAACTTTGTTCCGTACAAGTCATACGACGGATTAAAAGTCGACTCCTATGCAGAGCAGGACTCACGCGGTGACTACGATGAGCACAGCGTTCAGATGCTGTGGGGCGGCGACATTGGTGATGTTGACGTTGTTCTTGCTGGCCAGTTCCGCCAGAACAGCCGCTTGGGTTGGGATGAGCGTTCCCTTCTCGCAAACTCAGGTCTGACCATTTCATCTAACTCGCCGGGCAATTGGTACACACCTGACCGTGGCGCAGATGGCCTCTATACCGGTACACGGTCTCGTTCTCCCGATCCGGCATGTGCGCCCGGCTCAGCTAGAACCGATTACTCGCCTGATCAAATGGCCAACAAGTACGGCAACCTTTTGGGCACAAGCTGCTTCTTCGACTTTGGCGACAACCGTTCATACCGTGAGCCAACTGAGACGACTCAGTTCTATGCGAACGCGACCTGGGATGTGAGTGATGACCTGACTCTTAGTGCTCAGGCATTTCGAACTCGACTCGCTGAAAGGACTTATACGTCTACCTCAAATCCGGGTAACTCGCGAATTGGTGAACTTCCAGTTGTTCGTGGTGAGATCCCAGGTAATCCCTTCATGGCTATGGACAGTGCCGGCAACCAGCTCTACGGTGTTGATGCCAACGGTGATGGGGTGCCTGATCGCGGTATGGACGACTTGAACAACGACGGTCTGATGGATTACCTGGTAGCTGGCACTACGCCCAACGGCATTCCTCTTCACGAAGATGTGACCCCGCGCACCTTGCGCCCTATAAACAAGTCTATGCTAGTTCCTGAGGGGCACAGTCCAGACATGGATAACCTGTCTGACAACCTTGATATCATATCGCGGTTTACCCTGCAGGCCGACTTCACCGTTCCATTCATTGAAGGCTGGGAGGGTCAGGCGTCGTACACTCGGAACTCCCGGGAATTTGAGTTCATGTCAAATCAGAACTACGACATCACTGAGATGATCAAGGGTCTGAACTGTGACACGGTCAATGACCGCAAGAGCTGTTATAACCCATTCTTCGTGACCGACGCTGCTAACCACACTCAGTTGCATGTTATTGATGCGATTGCGGCTCGGGACCTTGAATGGGTGTACGATGACCTCGACGTTATTGATTTGGTGTTGAATGGTGAAGTGCCTCTCGGCGGCTTTGAACTGCCAGGCGGCCCAATTGGCGCTGCGATTGGTTATCAGCGTCGCGACAGTTCCTACACCAACATCCCGTCCCTAGCTGAAATTGCTGGCGACACTTGGATCGGTAGTGCTGATAAGGAAACCTTAACTTCTGGTGACCGAACTGTTGATGCTTATTTTGCTGAGTTCTCGATCCCTGTTCTGTCAACCCTCGAAATTCAGGCAGCGGTGCGTCGTGAAGAGTTCTCTACCGGACAGTCTTCAACTGACCCCAAGTTCGGGGCCACCTGGGCGGCTACTGACTGGTTGACACTGCGAGCCACTCAGGGCACAGCATTTATCGCGCCTACTTTGGAGCAGTTGCTGAACCCGGTGACCTGTGGTCTTTCGACTGTAACAGACAGGTTTTCCAATTTTGATGCCTTCACCACTGCGTGCTCCGGAGGTAATCCTAGACTGCAGAACGAGACGTCGGAGTCTCAGTCTTTCGGTGTAGATCTGGCCCTTGGCGATGTCGATATTTCAATTACTTACAACAACACGTTGTTCGAGAATCGAATAATCGGCACCAGTGCTCAGGACATCATGGCTTTTGACTTCGCGAACTTTCAGGCAGCGACTGGTTTCAGTGGTGATGGTCTGAGCTCTTCCACTAAGCCTACTCTTGCTCAGCTCGCTTCTTGGGTGAATAACCCGGGCTATAATCCGGACATCATCCGAGACCCAGCCGACCTCGGCACTATTCTCCAGATTAACGGCCTGGGTGCAGGTAACGCTGAGACGGTTGAAGTCACTGCATTTGACCTTCAGGCCAACTACAGCATGAGCCTTAATAACTGGGGTGACCTGCGATTCGGTCTGCAAGGGACTTATATAGATGAGTTCCTATACCAGTCTAAGCCTACTGATCCTGTGAAAGACGGCGCAGGTAACTACAACGATCGAACTGGTGCCGCTCCTGAGCTGCCAAAGCTGAAGGCTAACCTGCAGATAGGCTGGACCATGGGTAACCACTCGCTGCAGGCGATTACTCGCTACATTGATGCGTTGGATAACTACGATGGACCATTGTTTACCCACTTGGATAACTTTGGTGGATTCTACCGTCCGGCAGGTATCCGAGATACCAACATCAAGGCGTGGACCCAGCTTGATGCCAACTACACCTATCGGGGTGTTGAGGTGTTCGATGGTGAGCTCAGCTTCACGGTTGGTGGTCGTAACCTGACAGATCGTCAGCCCCAGCGTTCTCCTGAGTTCGCTGGTGTTCTCGGTGCGCTGCACGATCCACTCAACCGGGTGTTCTATGCACGAGCTGTGTACGACTTCTAAGTTGTATCTCAGCAGAAAACAAAAAGGGGCCATTCAGGCCCCTTTTTTTGTGTCTTGAGTTACTGTTTTGATTGATTACGTCGAGCTTTACTCAAGCGTGGAAGTATTCTTTCTCAACTTTGTACCAGCCAAACAGGCTGTAGCGTGACTCACCCACAAACGATTCGACTTGAGTGACCAGGTGGAGGCGAGGTACTTTGAACAGCATTAAACTGTTAAACGATGGCGGTATGATAATCTCTGGCTCACCCTCGGCATTGCAGAAGGCAAAATTCCCTCCCCACTCCTGCTTCCAACCTTTACTCAGTGCAAGGACATGGGCTGCGATGCGGGTCTGACTCTGACTCTCGTCCATGTGAACCGACAGATGGTGGTTGCGGTCATATTTTGAGCACCAGGTGCTCACCTCCTTCCCGGAGGCATCTCCTGTAATATCGGCGAGTAGGCCTAGATACTCCTCACTGTTAAAGTAGCGAAAGATTTCGCTTAATATCCGCACGGGCTCAGGATAACCTTGCGCGGCTGACGGGATCGTAAAGCGACAGTAAGCAAACGAAAAATCATTGTCCTTCAGTGTCGCAATCGGGGGGATCAGTCGTTTAACCTCCCTCGGCGTTAACCGTTCAAGGTTAGCTGGATCAACGACACCAACCCTGCCAGTGTTCATCTCACGGTAGTGGAATTCCCATGGGACTCGATGCTTGAGGGCTTCATAAGCGGCCTGTGCCACTTCATCACGCAGGAGATTTTCAATCACAACGTAACCGGTTTCCCGGTATTGCTGCTTCAGCTCTTCGATGTTCAGAGTATTGATGATGTCCATGGTGCGTAAGGGTGCTTATTTTAGCAGTTGCTCGCGCCGCGCCCGCAGTTGCCCCAGAATGCTGGCTATCTGGGCAAATGCCGGGATCTCCTGCGTCATCTGCTCCATCATCTGCTGTAATTGTTGATATTGGGGTTCCACCGCAGTCCGAATCGATCTGTCGGCTTCTACAACCCCAGCATTGAAGCCGAAGTTGTTTGCATTACGAGCTCGAGCGTCCACCATGAACTTTGGCTCACAAACCCGGATAGGGATGTTTGAGCCGGTTGGCGTCTCTCGGCGACAGCTAATTTTGAAGTCATCGTCTTCGATATTGGTATTGAAGATCTCATAGAATTGATCTTCAGCCTCTTCGATAAATTGCTCGACATCGGTGCGATTCAGTTCAGAGATAACAATGACCTCTCCCTCTTCATCCTGTGCCAGGCTGAGTAGAAGAGGGCAAGCACATAGTAATAGGCAAGCCAGTAGGTTTCTCATCGGGGCACTCTCCGCAATGTTGACCAACAAATTTTACCCTCCCAGCGGGCTTTGGGCGAGACCAATCACAGTTTAGGGCATCAGCTCAGCTCGCTTGAAGTAGATAGGGGCTGGCGTCTACGCGGCGACGGCCAAAGAGCTCTTGTTATCTGGGCCGGTGGATGCAGGCTGAGGGATAGGTTGTTTTTCGCAAGGCGGAAGGAGTAAACACCGCGATATCACCTGTGTGGTGTAACTGCTGGAGATTTGGGATTGCTGAGTGTCGAGCCGGTAATTTCTTCGGCAGCTTGCCCGCACCGCAGGATTCAGGGCTTCTACACTCAGCTCGATTCCTCGCTCTCAGTTTCTCCTGCTCGTTTGTCAGCGGTGTATTGACGTTCGGATACGCGACGCAGCTGTTGTAGGGAATTTAAGTGGGCGTAGACCAGTGCGACGAGCCCTCGGCTTCGCATATCCAGGAAATCTTCGTCGGACAGCTCATTGAATTTCTGTTCGTTCACCACGTATATGCCATCAATGTTGTAGAGTCGGCCATCCGGGCGATGTTGTAGACGGACCTGCTGGGTAGTGAGCAGGCTTTTTTCTACAAGATATTTAGTTACCTCTTGTGTCTGATGATGCTGCTGAGCAGCCTGTACCAACCCCTCGACGCGGGCTTCCATATATTCGGTTTTTTCGCCATCATCGGTGAACACGCGCTCGCCCTCGTTCTCGCTCAACAGCGGGCTTTCTTCATCGACCAGAACCGCAAACTGTTCGCGTTTCTCATCCGTCGCCGTAATGGCAAAGGGCGCGTTGCCAAAGCCGACCGGAATTACCTGTGCTGGGAAGGGCTCTTCCTGACAGTAGATGTTCATACCTTCCTGCAGACCCATAATCGCCACGGGCATGAAATCCTCGCTGCTCTCGTTCGTCACAAACACCAGCGGAAATTCAGCGGAAAGTGTAAAGAAATCACGCACGACGACCGGAATAAGGTTTTGCTGCCTAAAGCGCGTGTAGTCGCCTGATTGTATGACTCTGAGCTTCGCGTGTTGGTCTTTCGCCAGTGGGACAAATTTCGACATGCATTCGTTACCTTTTTTGGCTTGAGCTTAACCCGCTGGAACTGGTGCGAGCTTATATTTATCAGCGGCTTCCCTACCTGAGCGTATAATGTTCCCAGATAGCGCGCTGGATGGAAAGTTACTTCTCGATAAAGTCTGCAAAGATGCCTCACTGGTTTCCGGAATGTGTACTCGCGGAAGGGCGGAATCTGACTCCGATTAATCCGATTTCAAACCTTTTTTGGCTGAGGTGTTGAGGGTTAAAAGGACAAATAATCCGCTCAGCCAGCGATTCGCATGGCTTGTGAACGGGTCAGCTTCCGATGGTCACTCCCCTGTGAGGGTCTCGCCATGCAAACTAAATCAAAACAAATATCTAATTACCAACTGGGCCGGCTTCGCGTGCCGGGTCATCTGTCGGGCATTCGTGCGCCTTCTTCCTTCTCTCCGGCTTTCCCTTCGTGGTCCAAAGTCAGGAATCTGCTGAAATGAGCGCGGAAGAAGTTTCTGATTTTCGCTATGTGCTTTTCGATTGTGGTGGCAACGTTTTATTACAACCGACAGATGCTGAATAAAGGACCAAAAGAGTCCGCTTTTGCTGCTGATGGTCGCATTTTGATGTAAGATACGCGGTTTTTTCATCCGTAGCGCAATAATGACAAAAATAGGGATTATCGGCGGTGGACAGCTGGCGGCTATGTTAGTAAAGGCGGTCAGACAGAGCAACGTGAGCGCTGATACAGAGACTCAAATCTTCGTGCTGGATTCAGATCCGAACTGTCCGGCAGCGCAGGCTGGTGGAATACATGTTCCAGGAAGCCCTTCGAGCGGCGAAGGGTACGATCAGCTTGCAGCTTTGGCTGAAGTTCTCACAATAGATCTGGAGAACGTCAGTGTAGAGCAGCTGAGCAGGCTGCAGTCGGACGGACGTGCTGTCGTCCCTGATCCCGGTCTTTTGGCACGTGTCACCGATAAGCTGCAGCAGAAACGCTGGTATGCCGAACTGGGCCTGCCTACCGCAGAATTTCAGGAGCATCCTGCGGATGAGGACGTCAGCGGTGACGCGTTTGGTTTTCCTGTTGTCCAGAAAGCGGCGCGAGGGGGGTATGACGGGCGTGGCGTGTCTGTCCTGCATTCAGCAAAAGACAATGTCGAACGCCTCCGAGTTGACGGATTTCTTGAGAGATACATAGAGCGCAGTATGGAGATCTCCGTAATGGTGGCCGCCGATGGGCAAGGCGCAACGGCTGCCTATGAGCCTGTTGAGATGGTGTTCCACGAAGCAGGTAACGTACTCGATTATCTCGTCGCGCCGGCCAGGCTGGAGATGAGCCTGATTGCTGAAGCCCGCCGTTTGGCGGTCAGCACGATCCATAAAATGCAGGGCAAGGGCATTTTCGGTGTGGAGATGTTCCTGACACCACGAGGCAAACTTCTGATTAATGAAATTTCACCCCGTACCCATAACAGTGGGCACTACACCACTGAAGCCTGTCAAACGTCTCAATTTGTCCAGCAGCTCAATATTCTCACAGGCAAACCGCTTGGCAGCACCGATCAGATACGACCTGCCGTCATGTTCAACCTGCTTGGTGCTGAGGGTTTCGATGGCGACACCGTGGTGGAAGGCGCTGATCAGGCGACGAATGATCCGTCCGTATGGGTGCATTTATACGGTAAAGACCGGTGTTTCCCTGGTCGCAAAATGGGGCATGTGACGGTGATGGCAGCTACGGTAGACGAAGCTTTGGAGAAAGTAGACACTATAAGGCCGCAGCTAAACGTCAGAGGAGCGCAGCCAATTGACTAACTACAATACAGAAGGTGCGACTGCCCAAGTCGGCATCGTCATGGGCAGTGATTCTGACCTGCGAGTCATGCAGGCCGCTGCTGATATGCTCGGGCAACTTGATGTGCCGTTCGAAATGACGATTATTTCTGCTCACCGCACCCCGGAGCGGATGATGAAATATGCCGAATCCGCGCGGGAGCGCGGTTTGAAAACGATCGTTGCCGGGGCTGGAGGTGCTGCGCATTTGCCCGGAATGGTTGCCTCAATGACCACATTGCCCGTCATCGGGGTGCCGATTGCCGTGACGGCATTGCAGGGGCAGGATTCACTTTTATCGATTGTGCAGATGCCTAGCGGGATTCCGGTCGCTACTGTGGCAATCGACAATGCGGCCAACGCGGCGCTGTTGGCAGCAGAGATACTGGCCGTCAGTGACTTGCTGCTGGCCGGGCGACTGTCAGCGTTTCGCGATGAGCAGAGCGCGTCAGTGTTGCGCAAAGTAGAAGCGATGGCTTCAGGCGATCACTAAGGAGTCGCTCCAGCAGCTCGGGTCAGTCTGTCATTAACGGCCTGCCACTCGCCTGTTTGTGGGGGGCGTTGCAGATACACTTCCGTGACGCCGCTGTGCTCCATGGTGTAGAGGCGATCATAAAAAACGGCTGCGTAGGGCCCCGGAGTGTCTGGCATGATCCATGTCGGCGCACGTCGTTCGCCCAGTTCTAGCGCCAGACGCTGACTGCACGCAATTCCTGCTGCCGACGCCCACTGCGATTCAATCATTTCCCTGTTTGCAAGTCTGAGGTTGATGTCGACGGGCTGATAATGTCTGTGGCGCAGGCCGGGTGATGCTGCATCACCCAGTGGCCGTTTAGCAGCGACTTCGCCAATAATTGCCTTAAGATCGTCAATGCTGATAGCGCCCGGGCGAAGCAGTTTCGGACGCTCCGATCTCAGATCGATAACCGTTGACTCGATGCCGATCGTGGTCTGGCCGCCATCCAGAATAGCGGCAATGCGCCCCCATAAGGTGCGCTCTACATGACCGGCGCGGGTGGGGCTGGGTCGGCCTGACAAGTTGGCTGAAGGAGCTGCAAGCGGGAATTGACAGTGCTGCAGAACGGACTGGACCGCCTCGCCAGCAGGGGCCCTGATTGCCACCGAATCGAGACCGGCGGTCACAATATTTGGCACCGAGGAAGCTGCCTTCAGCACGATGCTGAGCGGGCCCGGCCAGAATGCCTCTGCCAGTGCTGCCGCGATTGCCAGCTGTTGAGTTGTTGCAGCCCAAAGGGGGATTGCGGCATCGATCGAGGTAACGTGCAGGATCAAGGGATTGTCAGAAGGGCGACCCTTTGCGGTAAAAATCGCTCCTACTGCGTCTGCCGAGAGTCCATTAGCGGCAAGACCATAGACGGTCTCTGTGGGGATGGCGACCAGTTTTCCCTGTTTCAGTAGTGCCGCAGCTCGCGCAATATCTTTGGGACGGTCGCAGTTAAGTGATTCGGTCTTGGTGGGCATCTGAGGCCGTTCTCCTGCTCGCTGAATCGAGTCTGCGGCGAATTTAAGAGCTGGTGATGGCGTTATCCTGCTTCAAATAATGCTATTTTTAAGCGGCCAGTGGATTTTTGTGGTCGATCACGCGTTCGAATTTCTGCATGATTCCGACCGAACCACATATAAACCACACGGCCACTGCACCCCACCACGGGGCGAAAAATCAGTTATTTTTATTGGTGCCGTTTCAGGTCAACCATTCGAACACGAATGCCTCCATGAAAAGATCGAACGTAAGCAAACCGAAAAATCCGAAAACTCAGGCCAGAGCAAGAGCAAATAAGCTGAGTGTTTTCATGGTGTGACAAGCAGGGATTTCAATTTCGGGTGAAAGTTAACAGTGCCTTCAAGTGCAAACTGCTCATGGTTGGCTTCGATGTTCGACAGGTCATAAAGATAATTGACCATCACGCTGCGCGACTGTTTCATGCCGTTCTCGCTCAGATCCGCACGCGTATTCACTTCATGTAGGGTGGCCCCGTTACCCAGGTGAAAACGCGCGACAGGATCCCGAGGCTTGTCCTTTGATTTCGAGAGGACTAGATAATTTAAAACTAGTTTTCGAATGTTCTCCCGTTGGGTTTCATCTGCGGCATCGGCCAAGCTGAGTCCTGCAACCTCTTTTTTCAATGCATCCAGTTCGGCGGTATTCGCTGAGTCGTCTGATTCAAGCCAGCGATTGAAGCCCGGAACTGGAGAGAGGGTTACGAATGTCTTGATAGAGGGAAATTCAGCCTGTAACTCCTGCACTACCTGCTTGATCAGTAAATTTCCGAAAGAGATGTTGTTCAGGCCAGGCTGGCAGTTGCTGATGCTATAGAAAACGGCAGTGTCGAGGTCGCCGTTTGAATCCGTCTCCGGTTCATTCAGAATGGCATCAATACTGTTAGGTATGCCGTGGGTTAGCGCGACCTCAACAAAGATTAGAGGTTCATCAATCAGCGCCGGATGAAAAAAGGCAAAACATCGCCGGTTCGGGGGGGCGATGCGATTTCTCAGGTCATCCCAGTCTTTGATGGCATGGACCGCCTCATAGCGAATGATTCGCTCCAGAATTGCGGCAGAGGTGGACCAATCTATGGTTTGTAGCTGCAAAAATCCCCGACCGAACCAGGAAGTAAACAAGCGTTGAAAATCCTCATCGACCGCTGATAAAGCGGGATACTTTCTCAAAAAACCTAGCAAGTTGCAGCGCATGGCAACCAGATCATGGGTTGCGCCGGGCGTCTGGTTCAGTCTGCGAAAGAGTTCCTGACGTAGCGGCTCAGCCGCTTTTGACAAGTCGCTGAGGGTGGAGCTCGAGGGCTTGCTGACATAGTTAGCGTAAGCGGACTTGATGTGGTTTTCATCAGCGTTGAAGTTTTGTTCCAGATTATGAAAAAAGGCGAGCTGCTCATCTGAATTCAGGGCGGCGTAGCGATCAAGCACTTGTCTCGCCGTTACGATCCCGGACACCTCGCCGACAGACCCCATGAGCTTGTTCACCAGATCATCGATCGATTCCGATTCTGATTTCGCAAACAGGCTTCGTTGCCGCTTAACCAGTCCAGATAAGTAGTCTTGAAATCGCAGAAATGACATCGGAGTAAGCTGCCGTCTTGTGCAATGTGAGTCCAGACTGAGGTGATAACGCGTTTAGAGCTGGTCTGTCAATCGCCTAAGCAAACGCATTGAGGGATGGGTGAATCTCACCTCATTTGCACCGATAGCCGTGATCTCAGCGCTTTGCCCGGTCGCCGTGGAGTATTGGACTCCCCTTTCTAGAAACAGGGAGTGGTTTGGAGAAAATACATCTATTTTAATGACACTATCTGTGTCTTTCTCGCATTAGAAATAATCCACAGAGCGTGAAGAAAGATAGAACCGCCAAGCTTATGAGACTGCCGGAATCGAATTGCGAGTTGAGTGTCAAAAACAGACCTGGAAAACTACAAGCTACCATCAATACTCCGATCACGTACTTCGCGCCCATCGTGCTTCCCTGTGTTTGTTTAGTTGGCGGGCTCGCCAGAAATAAAAGCCAGGACCGACGTATAGTGCGGTGACGGTCTCGTTTGTTTCTTGCATTCTACCTAAGCGCGTTTGAAACCCCAATAGAACGGTAAGATCCTGCCTCGTCCTATTGCCTTTCCTGAAATTTTTGTAGCTGTCTTGCTTATGTAACCAAGAAGGTCCAAATCACGCCGCCATGGGAAGTGGCACACTCGCTTGTGCTAAATCCCATGATCAAGCTGTCTTCAAACACAGCGCCTGGTACACTGGAAAAATTGAGACTTTTTTCGTCGTCAGAAGGCCCTTCATCGCTTATGGCAGCATCTAGTGCTGCAGTGCCGTCCTCCCAATCACTACTGCACTTTCGTTATTCCTCACTTAGTATACTTTTATCGTAATTATCTTTGGAAAAACCTTTAATTCTTTGTAAGCTTTTTGCGAATTGGCTTGGATGCAATCCTATGCGTTCAGCTTCGACCGCATAGTGATCTGTGATATTTTCCCTGGCGGTCAGAATTCCATATGGCCCAGACGGCATGCGGAACAATTCTTTATCCAAAATGAGATGATCTAAAATGTACTCCCTTCCTCGAAGGTCCAATACGTGTTCCAATCTGAGATTGCCCAATCCTTTACCTATACCTCCAAGTGAAACGTCCGTTGCATCAAAACCAGCATTCCCGAGATTGCGATAATTAAAATAAGCTCTTCCCGAATGATCATGCAGGTGAAGCCCGGGTATCATTCCTGATTTTTTAATCACTTTTGTGAATCGCTGGAATATGTCTAAATTATCTGCCAGGTCGAGGCCGCCGTGAGTGTCTGCAAAGTACATAAAGTCCGCATTTGCTTCAGCTCCAGCGTCACATGCATATGCTATATCTCTTTCTTCGTAGTTGGTTATATTAAAAAAATTTATGCTTACCTTACAGTTGGTATATTTCTTGAGCTCCTTCGCGAATCTACACCCTTTTGCAACATCCTCCTTACGCAAGCAAACTCTTATTAGCCCTAATTCAGGAAAATGTGCATTGCTTGGATAATCTTCAACGTCGTGGGAACAGTAGTGGTAGTCAACCATAACAGACAGCTTTTTATTCGACATCTTACATACCGTGGCAAGTAATTGTTCGTCGATAGAATAAAATGGCCCATCAAACTTACTGGTTTGCTTCCAATATCCTAATTCAACAAAGTCAATGTCTT
>PBTW01000018.1 GCA_002729315.1 Gammaproteobacteria bacterium | reverse complement strand
GTTGGTAGGGAACAAGCCAAGTAGCGACCTCGACAAGTACCCCACAAAGGAAGTGAGGCCCACAACCTCTAAGAGTTTCTGTGCTCTCCAGACGACCCGCGATGTGTCGTCAACACAGCTCTATGCTTATTATCNATTAGTTCTTATATGGGTACGCCAACCAGGANAGTCCCGTCTCCACACGGTACCCCCCCTTGTTNGCGCTACCCCCCGTTCNGTGGAGAAGGAAGGGNAACAAGAAAAGAGCGATNATTTCCTCTNTCNTTGNCCNTCCTAGTTAATTTCTCTTACTAGTATCCTTACTAGCAAATCTGGCAAATTTACCTGACAATGGAATTAGTAACCTGTTCCTGGATAATCGGCTTATCCAACAGGTTCCTTAAATACCATATTGCTTCCAATTACGTTGAGACATCCCAACGGCCGTCTACACATACGTTACACGTCCGTTAGTCTACAGCCTAAGCTGGATGGCTCAGGATCTCTCACACTCCCCCAGGTTCGGTAATTCCTTTACTGGACCTTAGAAGAGCATGATCCTTTGTCCTCACTTATGCATAGTCCTCATAAGTGTCACTTTCATTGAAAATCAGTTTCGTAAATTTCTGGAAAAGACCTTCTTCCATAGGTTTCGTAAACACGTCTGCTACCATCTCATCTGTCCTGCAGTANACATACTTTACTACTTTCGCTTGAACCCATTGATGTGCTCGAGCAAGNATTCGTTCAAAGTGCTTAGCACCCTTCCTTCGATCCGGTACCGCCAAACATAGTTTGGCAGCCTTGTTGTCTTCGAAAGACACCACTGGCTCCAGTATGCTCACTTCTCCTAGTTCATGGAGAAGGGTACGCACATGCAGGAGGCTTTGTGTTCCTTTCGTCGTNGCGAAGATTTCGGATTCCATTGTGCTCATTGCTACTACACTTTGTGTGTGACTTCCCCAATCTACAGCTGCTGATCCAAAGAATGTGACATGGCCAGATACACTTTTGAAGTCGAAGGTTGACTGAAAGGATGCGTCGGTGTACATTCCCATAGTTGGGTCAATGTCTACCATCACACTGTCATCTTTCACTCGTACTTGTCCTTCTGCTGGTGGATCTTGTCCTAACTCCGAAGGTATATCCTTCGCGTCTAACCACTTATTGGATGCCGCATCGTATACATGTCCACCATAGTAATTAGACGTGAATTGGTTCAGATCAGTTGTGTCTTGNCCTTCCGTAGGCTCTTTACGCAAGTAGGGAATCTTCTGCTTACTCCCACCAGAGTANTTGATAGTGCGATCCCGAGTATTGTANCAATACTTCAGCAAATGAATGGCTGCTTCCACGTGTTGTTCAGTTGGTTTCAGACAAAATCTGGATAACTGTCGAACAGCTTGGCATATGTCNGGTCTGGCTACATTTGCCCACAAAAGCGCACCTATGCATTTGCGNTACGGGAATTCCTCTGCACTAATTACTCTGTNACCTTCTCCACCTGGAACTAACATGTTCGTCTTCGANTTATATTTCGCAGTCATAGGAACCTGGAACGTTTTAGTATTCCAGCTTTCCTTAGGCTCTCCCAATATCTCTTTCGCAAGACGGCTGAGAAATCCACTCACTCCTAAGGACACTGTGAATTTGTCCTCTGACTGAAGCATCTCTACTCCTACAAAGTAGCTCTTCTTGNTGTGAGTGATTGGCTTAACTTCTAAAGTCATACCATGATTCTTCAACAGTTTAACCAGGTGGTCCATGGCTCCTCCATGTGGCGACATTGCCAGAATATCATCNACATGAATCAGAATGATATACTGATCTTGTACCAGTGGCAACACGTCTCCTGTTGGACTATTTGGTGGCCTCCTCTGTTCAACCATTTTGGGGGTTCCATCCTCATTCCACAACTTTTTGACGTAGACACATGGCTCAGCGTCAGTACTCCTAAATCCATCATATTCTAACACTCTCCTCAGTTTCGACATATGCAGCTTTGGGGACCTCGACAAACCGTACAAAGCCTTGTAAATTACCAGGATTTGATGCTTCGTATCCAAATTCTTCACCCTTTCATATCCCTTATCCATTGGAGACGGCTNNATACCCTTTGGCGGTCGCATNACTACTCCTTCCTCATCTAAATCACCAGTGAGGAATGCGGTGGTGATGTCACCCGACTCCAGGGTATATCCATGCTTTGCAGCTATTGCACAGCAGCATCGGAACGATATAGCGTGTGGGGTTGGCGCGAACGTCTCGTTGCTGTATTGTTCACAATGCCCGCCACACACCCATCGTCCTTTGCACTTATCTACTTCTTCTCCATTCATCTTCCTGGTAATCAACATGGTTGATGGCAATGCTCTTTTCACATAATTCTTGATACTGTCCCACGCAAACGCCCCAGCTTCCATAAGCTGTCGTTTTTCTAGGTTCATCGCAATCTTCCACAGCCACCAGAACTTGGAGTTCTTTAGTGCTGAAGGTCTTGCGGGTTCGTCTACAAACTTTGTGAGCTCAGGATCCTTGACTATCATCTTCATTTCTGCAGTTGGTATACACTCTTGATCATGTTTGCAGAAAGCGAGCTTGGAACGTAGAGGAAGGTCATTGGAGAAGTGTGCTGGCACCTCGACATTTGAGACATCTTGATGAATGTCTTCCTCTGTGAGGCCCGTGCTCGCTGCATTATCTTTAGCCAGGAATATGTCATCCCAATACTTCTTACTCTTCTGCATGAATACCTTCATGCGGTGAATGTCCTCGAGGGCAAAGTCCATGAGTTCTACCTCTTTTGGTGCCAACTGCTCAAAGATAAGTTGCTTTTCCTTGGGCTGCAATGCTTCATCTTGGGCTACCAGTACTCGCACCAATGTCTCTTCTTCGGTAGGCTCTGGTGCTGGAAACGTAAGCTTAGGCGCAAACACAAATCCATGGGCCCAGTCGTTGAGTAGATCATCAATTGGCTTGACTTTTCCCCAGCCATGCTGCCCTTTGTGTTTTTCACAGATCTCAAGATACTCCTTTATGGTCCTGGCTTTCCTATACAAGTCGTATCGGCGCCAAGAAGGGGTTTGATCTTCTCTCGGCTTTTGTTCTTGATACTTGATCCTACCGCCCATGGCATATTTCTCTTGAAATATGATCGGAGTATCCGGTTTATACTCCATGAGATCCTTCAGTTGCTTTCGCTCTTTTCCTGTTAACTTCTCAAACTCCTTGATTTGCCGCTTGCAAAGGCGTGCCGCTGGCGCTACTGGATTCATCGAATCGTCGTGTACTGCGCGCTGATGGGCTTTCTTTACATCTAACAGCTCAGGCCGACCGTTCGGATGCATCATCACGCATTTCCGATTGGTGCACTTAGTATCATTGGGACAATTTTGTACCATTGATTCTAACTGTGATGGATAATACTGGATGTCTGGTCCGCTATCTTCATCTTCAACTGCTGATGTACGATGGGCCTCTGCTGTTTCGTAGTCATCCCAGAGAGGAGCAATCGTCAATGACGAATTCACATCTGTGGGATCCAATGCAAAGTAAGGAGATCGAGGGTCCTTAAACATAGCTGCCACACAAGACAGATTTTTCTCATAGATAATGGTTAACATCTGTTGCTTGGTCAGCTTGGAGACATCAGGACATCCGAGTCCAGATTTGTCAAAGGACGATATTTCTCCTTTTAGTGCTGCCAGTTCACTATAAATCTTCTCTATCCATTGGCATCTCGATGCGGAGTCTTCTACTGTTGTGCAGTGNTACGTGAGGTGTTCTCTCCCTGTGATGGGATCGACANCCTGCCAACACGAGTCTGCTCGATTGGACATACTATCTTGACCNCACCCCGTCCAAATGCATTTCAAAGCTTTTGCTTTGCCCACATTCTCCGCCTTGGACTTCGGCTGCCATACAAAGCATAGTGAACCGAAGACGCGAGCGTTACGCATGTCAGGTGCCTTCGAGTGGAGGGCGTAATACGGTGATATCGCATACGGCTTGACGTGTTCTGGCACGATCTTCTGTTCCTTCAGCTTCGTCAAATCCGATTCCTTGATCAAAAGACCTTTCGTTGGGAGTCGATTACGAATCCANGTCGCATGTTGCCATGCATGACACCACCATTTAGGCGATAGCTTCGCCGTAAAGATCATCCGCGAAGTCATCCTTCGTAACTCACGATTCGTGCGTTCACACTGTCCCTGGTGTTGGGATGTATATGTCCCCGACACCATTGCTTGTACTCCGTATTCTGTACACACACGCTGATACGCATCTGCAACAGCCATCCTTTCTTTCTTTTCCTCCTTGTTCAAATCGAAGAATTCGCTGCCCGAGAAATAATGGAACGACGACTCACAGTCGGATACAAGTCGTGAAATCGGAGTCTTACTTCCNGGCACGCACCAGGGCTTGTACGCTGCTTCTTTGTTGAGAGCTTCAAAGATTGCTCGTATTGCTCCCCCAGAGTCCGATTTCCGCTTGAGGAGCACCGTATAAGTCATTCGAGTCTTCCGTATTACAAACACCAAAGCNTATTTGTAACCCCGGCGGGACTCAACGAAGGGGCCAACCAGATCACATTCAGCGACTAGACCACCATCAGGCAGGGTGGAATCATAATCTAAACGGCTGGACCCAGTGTCTGTANAGACATGACGGCGNGTTGCAGCAGCGCATCTGCAGGTCTCGCAGTTGCACGGTTTCTTACCGAATTGAGCNGGAAGAATTGTGCGACTACAGCCTCCAATTTGGCCATTGAGGAGAGCGTCTTTCACAACAGACAGAGGGGCACCACCGAGGCGGTGATGCCACGTCATGCCCGTCTGTGAATTGGCAAAGCGTTCCTCGACGGCGCGAACTCCTTCCCCCGCAGAGCGGACAAAGTGCTCTGAGGGATTCATGGAAAGAACGACGAGATCGCCTTTATTATCGTTCCAGTAGCGATCCGTGGGNGTCACAGTCTCGATCNGAAAGGCGTTCTCATCATCAATNTCCANGGGCATGTAGTAGTTGCGGTTATTATACACTACCGGATGTTTTCCTCCGTCCGGATCANTGCCATGATGATCGCCATGGACGCCATGGGAATCAAGTGCAAATTTCCACCCTCCTTCCGACAGTCTGCCAACGGAAAGAATATGCTCTTTTGTCTTAGCCGCTTTACTATACTTNATGTCTTTCAAAATCATTCTATAACGATCGACATTTTTCGTACAGGTAAACGCGTAGCCCGTGCCCACTTGATCAACCAGGATGGAGTCATCGCCGATACCAGAGAGAGTCGTGTTAACCTCCCCTGGTCGTACCCATGCTTGTTCCAGTGGTGTTGCNGAAAGATGAGTCATAGAGCCTGTGTCAAGTAAGTAGATTCGGACTTTGCGCTCGACGATCTCGCGGACCTGGGACAGTGGTGATCGCTTGAGGCTGCGATGNGCTGGGACGGTCGTGTTGNCATCACGAACGTTGGCGGCATCTACGATTTCTTCTANTTNCACTGTGTTAACTNGCTCATTNCTACGGTNTNGCGGACGATACAGTCCCTTCCAAGATGTTGTAGCATCCCCATTTGTGCCGTTTGTTGCAGTGGTTCCTTCNAGGCAATAGTCCCTATTCCAGGCGGTTCGGCGCTGCTCTTCTCGCAGCGAATTGACTGTCTCCAGGTCAGTCATTGGATCATGTCCTCCAGTTGCGAACAGCCGAAGGTCGGAATCATCGTATCGCCAATAGATACGCGACTCAGGNTGATAAGGGGTTCGCAGTGGTCTCCCCCGATCCTGATCACTAAGAAGTTCCTCATGGACTTCATTAATCTTATAACAGAAGTGAACATAGTCTTCTGTCAATGCATGAAGGTATGCTGTGCGATCTACAGGGTCTACATGCTTACTCAATGCAGCTTTATGGCGCATACGCTCCTTCTGGACGTAGGCAAGGTTGAGTCGATTGGGCGGTGCAGACTTTTCTTCCGAAAAGGCTTCACCGCGCCATACTGCACAGCCTCTTGCCGACGGATTTGTGTGCTCCGACGCTTGAACCACATCNAATTCCAGAGCGTTTGAGGGGGAGTTGTTCTCCTGGNTCTGACAGTCCAGAGTCTNCCCCAAGCCCAAAGCTTCTGCCATACCGGGAATCGCAGCAAGATTTTCAACTCGTTCTTTCTCGAATCCGTCCAGCATGTACGTAGCTTGAGCAGATGCATCATCCCACTCATACATCTGTCCGTGAATGCACTCTCGGCAAGGAATGACATCGCAACAGATTGCAAGCATAACGCTGGTCACCAAAGTACCAATGCCTATCATTTTCATCACTTTACGGCGGAGTTTCCCCCATCGGTAAAGCTCAAGGGCGCTTCTTGTCTGAACTTTCAATGGCAACGACACCTGCTCGGGAAGAGGTGGTGTCTGTTTGACCTCCGTGGAAGTAGAGTTGATGTTCTGACGTGCCTGGTCGAACTTTAGTTCAGTGATTACTTGCAGTTTCCTTTTTCTGTCAGCGTGAATACTCGCAAATTTCGTGAATGACTTCACGAAGTCAGGTTTGCCCAGTTCGGTTCCCACGATTTTCACCAAAGGAAGTTGCACACACAGTGGCAACTGTTTAAAACCAAAATCCCACAGTTTGATCCACGCCTCCAGAATTCGGCACGCCTCATGCCGAAAATGTACGCAGTAGGCGTAGTAGAACATCCCGCTCACTATTATTGTTGTGGTCACGTCCACGGTAGAAAAGTGATTGAAGAGTAGCACCATTACACCAAAGTACGTGACTGTATACGCCTTTGAGCTCCCTTGGTGTGCATTGACTCGCCAAATGGCTCGTTTATAGGGCTCATTCGTATTTTCATTGGCACCTGGACGCCAAACTGATCTTCCTCGTAGTAGATTTTCTGGCGAATATGCTGCAGGGCCACTGTCAATACCTACGGTCTGGTCAAACTCAAGCATGGTACCCAGGTCCAACTCCTTGCTCAGCTCCTCGACCTCAGTCTGGAGCATTTGCGACCTTGGGTCATTGAATGTGGGCAACCATTGTACACTTCTAGATGGCATAAAAAGAAACAACACAAGCATTGCTGCCGGTAGCCAGATGTGCCAGCTATTCCTGATGAAACCTTCTACCAGGAAAAAGATCATCATAAGGCCGCCGAACCCCCTGTCGCCAGTGACGCCATGTAGAAAACTGCTTACAAGGTTTTCCATTAGCTGCCGTAGCATCTGGCTGTTCAAAGTATACGAACTATCGTTCGTGGTGTTCGTATCTCCGGGGTCGCTAATCTGTAATGATTCCAACTTACGTTGCTTTTGCTTTAACTTGTGCTGTTTTCGACGTTGAATCCTTTTCTCCCTCCATCTCTCCCAACTCGTAGTTGCCGCACCAGTCATTGTATCGTCACAGCTCTCACACACGCCATTTTCAACATACGCAGTTTCACTTTTCTTTCCTGATGGGTCAAGTTTGTTCAATGCGGACTCATCATTGATTCTTTGGTCTTTAGTGAGTCTGATACCTTCGGTGACACGATCTACCTTTTCCATGGCAGCAGTGCTCGTCTGCTGACCGTCATCAGGTACTGGAATAACCGCTGCACCAAGACGTTGACGAACAGCACCTGACAGGTCCCCTCCATCCCCATCTATGAGTGGCTCTTGGGTCATTCTTACATGCGTAACCGTTACTTTCTGCTGTGCGGGACTTTCTGTCTTCTCTTTGACAGATGTAACACGCTCGCTATTGGATGACGCTGTGGCTTCATCAAGAAGAAACTTACTGATTACATCCTTTGGATGTTCACACATAGCTTCTATGACAACCTGGACCATCAGCATTAATACTGCGTGTGCCGTTCCGACGAAACCCTTCCATTTCTTCAATTCCTGTGCTTTTGGTCCGACAGTTAAGCTTAATCCCGGTCCGTTAGGCTGGTACTCGATACTGTGCGGTTGAAGATCGTTTACCGCTCTTTCCGCAAAGTGAACAGCTGCGTAGACCTCACAGAGTCTGTTCAGCATTACCATGCTTTCAGTCTCGGTCAGCTCCTTCATGCTGATGTACTGTTGTGAAGTACACTTCCTCAGCGCTTCTGACACTACCTTTGTAAGTTGTACTACTTCCAGCATCTGTTGTTTATGTTCATTTGGTCGTCCCAGTAATCGATCATCCAGTCTGGCGATGTTCTTGAACGGCTGATACATAGACAACAACCATGAGCCTATTGCCTCATTATTTTCGCAGCCTTGAAGTATGCGTAATTGTTTACTGTCGTCAAATCCGAGGAGAGCTACCGACTGCTCTACTCGCAGTTTACTGGTATCGTCGTATTTTCTCTGCGACAGTGATTTTTCGTCATCCTTCAGCCATGCCTGTAGTTCAAGACACATCTTCTCGAGGAGTTCTTTCGACTTGACTTCCATTTCCTTTTCCAGTTTGGATTTTTCCTTATTCACCGCCTCTTCTTCCAATGCCATATGAATGATCTCCTGAGCATTATCATCTACAACTTCTACAAGCACGTCATCACCATCGTTCACTACCACAACTGGTTCAACACTCCAGGAATTCACCCCAATTTCCATGACTCGATTACTCTCGAGACCAATCTCAACCGAATCCGCTTCAACGGCAAGGTTGCTTGGTTGGTCGCAGA
>PBTW01000017.1 GCA_002729315.1 Gammaproteobacteria bacterium | reverse complement strand
ATGCTTCTTCGTTCTCTTCTACTAGCCCTTCTTCTACAGGCTCACAGGTACTTCAATACTACTACTACAAAGTAGTCGACATGGATGCAAACCAAGAAATGCAGAGAAAACGTTACCCTGGACGGATAACCTAGATTGAAGTACCCCTTCTACCACTCAGACAAGCTTATTTAGCAACACCGTAGAGCCTGTTTGAACTCCTACTTAGAACTAATAGCTAAGGGAATCTAACGCTCAACTAAAAGCTGCCCATATGCCTAACAAGGCTGAACCTCAAGAGATAGTTCGTTCACAANNAAGGAACCAACCNGATGCAAGAAAAGAAAAAGAGAAAANNNNAAATAGGAAATTCCAAANGAATTTCANATAGAAACAAAAAGAAATCAAAGAAAAATAGAACAAGAGAACAAGGGAAAAGTGCTCGACACATTTAGGGAGAGCCAAGATAAATANGGCTCTCACTTAGTAGATCCACTCGGTTGATCAGACCAGAGGGGGTACTACCAAATACTCCCCAATGTAAGAGTAGTCTTACCTGATCTCTCGAACTGAGCCAGTGACGCGACGCGAGTACCAAGATAGAGAAGCTCTTGTTACTACTTAGAAAAACGATCGACGCCCTCAGCTTCATATCCTGAATAGATATGCTGTGTCCAAAAGTTATACACACTCAATTGAGTAATGAAACATCTTGAACCAAACGTTCCCGGAACTTAAGGAACAATTCTTCGTCATTAGGTTTTGTGAAACAATCCGCCAATTGTTCCTTAGTAGGCGTATATACAAAACCAATATCACCATCCGCAATCACTTGTTGNAACCAACGAAGTTTGGTTGTGTAGTGTTTAGCATTGCGAACCAACCGTAGACCCCCAGAACCTTGAGAGATAGCAGCTGAGTTATCTTCATGAAGGGTAAGCTTTCCATGATGAAAACCCAGCTCACGAAGCATGGATCGTAAATGGATCGCATCCTTCGCTGCGGCAACCGCTGCATTTACTTCTGCCTCACAGGTGGAGGTAGCTACAGTCTTACCTAAAGTCGACATCCATGAAATTGGAGCACCATTTAGCAATGTAACAGATCCCATCGTAGAACGACGAGTCTCATCCATAGCAAAATCGCTGTCGACAAATACACGCATATAACTCTCAGGAGAACCATCATCCTTAGGATGACGACCCTGAGCATAAATATTTGGGATGCTGTCCCCACGACGATAAACGAGACCGAAAGTACGAGTAGCATATAAATACCGAACAATACGCTTAGCGGCTTTAATATGCTCCTCTCCATATGAAGCGGCATGACGGCATAAAATACCAACGCTACTAGCAACATCGCATCGAACAGAATTCGCAATGTGCAGTAAGCTACCNCAACAACTTAACATATGAAAGTACTTCTTATCAGTAATCCGATCAGGAGAATCAGAGGGCAAACGAGGGAGCAACTTTGAATGCAACATCGGATGACGAACCGATGAAGCCGTCTCTATCTCACTCGAAGATAACAAAGCATTAGCCAGCTTCGAAATCGCCAACTCCTGATCAATACTGATATAGCCTTCGTCTAAATTTTGACGAACGCGCATACCCAAAAGCCAATCAACGGGAGCACCTTCACCTTCCTTGATAGTGAACCGCTCACGCAGTTGGGACATAATAAAAGGCATCCTCTTAGGATCCTCAAGACAAATCACTAAATCATCAATGTAGGCACCGATGAAACAGCCAAGATCCTCGTTTAAGAAAACACAAGGATCTCCGGTGAGCTGACGAAAACCCATGCCTTCCGTCAGATGCAAAGCCAAAGCTTGAACAAAGCTAGCAGGAGCATATCTCAAACCATAAACGGGAACTAAAAGCTCCAAAAGATGACCTGGAGGAACACCTTTCATTCCCTCAGGTGGACGAATAAACTCTCGTTGTTTCAGTTTACCTTGAAGAAAGGCGTTCTGAATATCCGCTTGAAAAACACTATAATTTTGACCTGCTGCTAGACTTAATAAAAGTCTAAGGGAATCCTTATGCAACGTAGGCGCATAGAGATCACCAGCAGTCAAATTGCTCACATCTTGAGCATTTGGTCCAGACTTNAGACCNTGAACCACCATTCGAGCTTTCCAACGAGAAACCTTTCCATCCTTACCAATTTTCCGTTTATAAACGTACCGAGAACCCATAACTTGATGCCCCTCAGCTTCACTGGCTGGCACATACTTATACGCACCGAATTGTTTCATCGCATCATCCTCATCCTGCCGAGCTGCTTCCCACTTTTCCGATTCACGGCAACCAAACTCGGCAAGAGTCTGTTTNTAGTGAAACGGTTCTGGTGGAAGTTCATCTGTCATAGACANGTCAATGATATCACTCCACAAAACCTTACGCATGCAACTTTCAGCATAGCGCGTAGCCTCCAAGGCATCTTCGAAAATCTCCGAAACAACGGGACCTTCAAACACGGTTTCGAGCTGGCGTTGAAAAGTCAACCCCACATCGACAATGGACTTACCAGACGCCGCTAAACAGCGGGCTACTAAGTCGTCAAGGTAAGTGCTATCGTGCACTTTGAGACCTTGAGCTTCCATGACATGAACCATATTAGCAGAACGAGCAGTTGCATCTGCGCGAAAAATGTGCCCAGGAGAGCTATTCTCATTTTTCGGGAATCGGATGTAACCACGACTATAATCAAACTTGATATCTCCCCAGGAGCTACCAAGCGACATCGCATGAGAAAGTGTAGAAGCCACTTTATATTTCTCATAACGAACCCTAGAGGCTGAAGAAGCCTTCTTGGGATTTTGCTCCAAATACTGAACTGGAATAGGATTGGTACGACAGTACCATAGCCAATTCAAGTCAGCATTAGTAATATCTACTTCCTTACCAACCAAACTTGTTCGCAAGGGACGAACAGGAACAATGTGTTCGACAGCTTCTCGAACCTGAGCAGCTGTGTTTGATGGTGTAGAAAGTGGAGCTCTTCGCTGAAAGACATCACCCGCGACTTTAGTATTCGCTGGCGGGATTTTCAAACCAAGTCTATCAACATGACGATGAGCTGCCTGTTGTTGCTCTCTAACAGCACAGTCAGCTTCCTCGTTAGACAATAAATGTCTTAAGTCCTTTTCATCGGGATCAAGATAAAGATCACGAACAGCATTACGATTAACATCATCTACATCTGAAGCCGAGAAATCATTAAGAACCAAAGGCTGCTTTTCGACAGCAATACCTTTCTTCAACAAAGCACGTCTCTGATCAAACTGACGCAATGAGTCAATACGATCTGAGAAGTCTTCATAAAACACACAGGAATCTGCGGTATCTGTAGAACGTGTAACAGGATCAAGTAACAAGTAACCACTCCGGTCTCGGGCAAAGCCAATAAAAATGCGATGCCGTCCACGAGCAACTCCAGGAGTTTTCTTGAAGTCATCGTTGGGAATAGTCTCCACTACAGAGGAGCCAAAAACACGAATTTTGGACCAATCAGTAGGCTTACCAGAAACTATAGAATACGGAGTCATACGACGATGAAGGCATGGGATGCGGTTCGAAATGAAAGCTGCATAACTTACAGCAGCAGGCCATAATACTGCACTCAAACGAGCGTCGAATAGCATGGCATCAGCTGACTGAAACAACTCATTAATAGCACTCTCGGCTCTCTTCTCATGGGACTCAACCAGAATTGGTTTATGAGTACCTAGATGAAAAGGATCTTCCTTGAGCACCTTCGAAAACTGACTTTCAAGACGCATTGCGAAACCACGGTCACGCGTCTCCCCATCCTTATTGTTACTAAAATAATTAGATCCACGGTCACTAGTGATGAGCTTTACTTTATGCCCCATCGACTTCATATATGCGAGATAGGGCCGCAGAGCGGCATCCACTAGATCATTTTTACGCCTCATAGGGTAAACACATTTCTCTCCAGAATATTCATCGACGAAGATACAACAGTAGCGATGACCGCCAAGTGCGACGGTATTCACTTCCTTTATATCAGTCGAAACTCTCTCCCCCACACTTGTTGCTGGTTGGCGTAGATTCTCACGGTTCGATGGACGACGTCGAGCCTTGGCCATTCTACAAGCCACACAGCCACAAGTTGTTAGTTTGGACAAATTCCCCTTCAGTGAAAAGCCGTCGACGAGATTTTCTTTCCAGATTCTCCTCAACGCAGGACCGTGAAGTTTATGAGCTAGACGACGATGCCAATGTGACATCGTTGTGCAAGCTCCTAAACCAAACGCCATCAAAGACGCCTGAACCTCAGAGTCACAAAGAAATTTGTCAGGGCAAACTATTGGTTTGTCGATAGAGTCTGGACACCCATACATCAAGGCTGCTATCAACTGGCTTCCAATCCGTGTGGAACCGAATTGTCCTTTAGCCAAATCCAACACACTGTCGGAATCTGGTGCGAATCGACCACATGCACCAAGCACGTGGGTATCCGCACCCGAAGAGGAAACAGGCAGGATAAATAACCCACGCCGCTCCTCAATCGGAACACGAGAAGCCATGCCAGGATGCTGGAGCCATGAATTACCTTTCTCAAAATGAAGAATCGTACCTGCCTGACAGAGAGACGATACACTAAGTAAATTCATGGGCACAGAATCCATAGCATAGGCCACACCAAGACGGAGACCAAAACGAACATTGTTTTGATCGACGACCGTAATAACCAAGTCACCAGCGGAATTAGCTTTCTTAGCACCAGTGACACCAACGATCTTCAAATTCGCAGCGCGAAGATTTGAAAAATACCGGCGAGCAGCCTCGGGAGTCAAGAGGTGAACTTCACTCCCCGAGTCTAATGCCATTTCGTCATCACGAACTAAGCGGGCGTTCATAGCATGCATAGCGCGATCACGATCAGCAATGAAAGTAGAACTTTCCTTGCGTGGCAATTGTGCGAGGAAAAATGCAAAAGCTTCGGAAGNATTATCAAAAGCATGACAACCCTTCTTGTCGCAAACCGAACATGACTCCCCAAGACAAGNAACAGACAANCCTTGGAAAACCAGGGAAGTCGTCTCGGGAGAGGCATCTTCGGTCCTCATCACAGCCACGATTATCGTCAGCGAGAATTTGTGTCGACATCGACACAAAGTCCTCAAAAGAACGACGACAACCATTAACATTACTCTCTATATTATCATTATTTTTATTTATTTTTGTATCATAGTGAGACTTCTTGTCACAAACAACTGCAGGAATTATTGGAGCAGGGAGAGAGTGCAACGAAGGGGCAACGCACGATGAACAGGAACACTGATCACCCCGAGCTACTGAAGCACTGTCGCCACACTCACGCTCCCCCTCATGTCATTTGTAGCCAGAAGAAGGAAAATGAGAACGAGGGTCCCCATTGAACGAATCAGAAGCTTCCGAACCAACGCCATCAGAAAGACCCGAAGAAACATCCGACGAGTATTGCTGTTGTTGCAGGTATGGAGGCTGATGCGCAGCTTGCCCAAGGATCTGATGCGCGGCCTGCCCAGCGGTCCGCATATGCGAAGGCTGATTAAAATAAGCGTTACCTGGATGAGACACAGATCCTTGAGAACTCGGACTAAACCCAGGAGGACCAGCACCAGAATTGTGATGGTATGGAGAGTTCGAGTTATGGGGATTGTGCTGCATCGATGGGGAAACGCCACCATGCATCTGACCATTCGGGAAAGAAGCAGAACCAGAAGAAGACAACTGATCATAATAGGCAGTGGACTGCTGATTTTGCGGTCCACCAAACTGCTGATGCTGTGGATACTGATACCCACCCACAGACGCACCATAGACACCAGCACTAGGCGAAGGAGAAAGGCCCGGCTGTTGCTGTTGGAAATGACCCGGCTGTCCAGGCGGCCCCCAATACCCAGTAGGAGGCGGAGGCTGAGGCGGAGGAGGCTGGGCAAGATTCACTTGAGCTTCCGGTTCAGAAAAGAAATCGTTAGTAATCAACAAAGGCCAGATTTTATCAACGAGTTCGTTCTTGAACTTGGCAGTTTTCACGTTATTTCCGTTCTTAAATTGATCCCAAAGATTACTAAAATCCGGACAACACCGACATATAGCTGAAAGCGCAGTATCAGACAAACCAGCCTTCGATTTCACAAAGAGGACGCTGTTCGGTTCAACTTTGGTATGACCATCAGGTCGCAGAAGAACAAGAGCTGTACGAAGGTCACTTGGTGAATGCTGGTGAATCAAGTACGCAACCTGGCGACCCAGTTTGCGCCACGCCGTAACCTCAGTGGAACGATTCGCAGTATTCTTCTTCGACGTGTCAGCCTTGGACGGATTCTGCGAACCGGATTTACCTGAACCCTTGTTACCTTTTCCACCTTTACTGCCATCACCTTTGTTAGCCTGCTTACTGGAAGAAGCTGATGGACGAGAAGCGTCCGACCGACCGCTAACAAGATTCGAAAACTTAGTATCAGAATCAATCGCCTCCTGATCATTATCCCGAATCCAGATATAGGTAGAGGGAGAACCTTCAGAAGAGTCCGTGATCTGAAAGTGGGTGTTCTGAGCTTCAGTGAACCTCTTGGTTAACTCGTCCAACGTGATAGGATCACCTTGAACGCGACGTTCTGAATCTAAGGCATAGAGCTTTTGAAGAAAAGTTTGATCGATGTGATCGAGCGACCCATAAAGCACGCGAAGAGCCTCCATCACCACTTGAGCAAGAATTTTCGGAGAAAGCATTTCTCCAGGATCGAGAGTGACAACACTTGGAGCAAGCCGATCAGCTGCCTTACGAACACGAGCGATAAAACTTAAAGGATGTTCAACCTGCTTGCCACGAGTGATAAAAGACATATCATAAATCGCAGTGATGCTCTTCATTGTCGTCGGACGAGTGATATCGACACCAAAACGTTTCATAAAGGTCAACAATGCGAAAGTGCCTGCCTCAGTGTTGAAACCCATAGTATGAACCCCTAACGTATGAGAGCTAAAATTGGCAAGGTATCCAAGAGGACTAATACATAACGAGAAACAGGAAATATCCTGTAATCTCGCACCTCGACCGGAAAACCAGTGTTCCTCATAACTCTTCCATTGATCAAGCCACGTGAGGTGATCAAAAGTTTTACCGTACGCCTCGGCCAACTTCACCACAAAATTCCGAAGACGCTTCTGATGATAGTTGTTCACGGCTAAATGTTGCACGGCATCCGATGAAACAGTATACTTGCCTTTTTGAAGGTAAGCAACAAAAGGCTTAAACAATTCAAAGACATGCCTACGTACAGCTTCCGGATATAGCCCAACCCCGGAACGAACAGTATGAATAAATCGACTGCAGCCCGAGTGGCCAAGATGGAAAAAATCAGTACCGGAAGAATGAGCAGTAGTTACACTCTCAGCGGAACTCATATTGCCGTACAAATCGTCAACTGTAGCGTCGTCGTGCTGAATGATGTCCCCGTTAATTGCAGAACAAAGCACCAGATTGGAAAGATTGAGCTCCAGTCCCAGCAGGTAATGATGAAGATTTGCCAATAGTTCCTCAGGAACGGACGAAGAATTAAAAAGTTTTGA
>PBTW01000016.1 GCA_002729315.1 Gammaproteobacteria bacterium | reverse complement strand
ACTAGAGCCCAGGCTGTTTTCATTCAACAACCCTGCTGGCGCCTGCGCCACCTGTGATGGCCTTGGCATCAAGCAGTTTTTTGATGAACAACGCGTCATCACGGATGACAGCCTAGCGCTGGCAGAGGGTGCGATTCGAGGTTGGGACAGACGCAACGTCTGGTACTTTCAGATGCTCACCTCCGTGGCAGACCATTACGGCTTTGCGGTGGATACACCATTTAACAAATTGCCGAAAAAGATCCAGAAAATTATCCTCTACGGTAGCGGCAAAGAGGTCATTGAATTCAGCTATGTCAATGACCGTGGCAACACCTACATCAGGAGCTGGCCATTCGAGGGCATTCTGCCCAACATGGAACGTCGTTTCCGTGAAACCGAATCGTCTATGGTTCGCGAAGAGCTGGCGAAATACATGAGCTCTCAGCCCTGCCCAGAATGCGACGGCACTCGACTTCGTAAAGATGCCCGCTATGTTCTCATCGAGGGTGCAAATCTGCCCAGCATCACGGAAATGACCGTCGCCCGAGCAGCTGACTATTTCGACAGTCTGAAATTAGCGGGCAAACAGGCCAAAATTGCTGAGAAAGTGCTCAAGGAACTGCAGGACCGGCTGAAATTCCTGGTCGATGTTGGCCTGAACTATCTGACCCTCAGCCGCAGCGCGGAGACCCTCTCCGGAGGCGAGGCGCAGAGAATCCGCCTGGCCAGCCAGATCGGAGCCGGGTTGGTCGGGGTCATGTATATCCTCGACGAACCGTCTATCGGCCTGCATCAGCGCGACAATACCCGTCTGCTCAACACGCTTTTGCATCTGCGCGATCTCGGCAATACAGTCATTGTGGTAGAGCACGATGAAGAAGCCATCATGAGTGCGGATCACATCATCGATATCGGTCCCGGAGCAGGGGTTCACGGTGGTGAGATTGTGGCGGAGGGTTCGCTGAGCGCAATTAAGAAGTCAGCTGCCTCGCTGACAGGGAAATATCTGTCCGGCAAAGAAACCATTGCTATTCCTGCGCGACGCAATGAGCGAGACGATAAGAAACTTCTGCTTTTATCCGGTGCCACGGGTAACAATCTTCAGGGCGTAAGCCTTTGCCTGCCGATCGGACTCTTCACATGCATCACTGGCGTATCGGGGTCGGGTAAATCCACCCTGATCAACAACACCCTTTACCCGATAACCGCGACTAAACTGAACAAGGCCTCTATCCTAAACCCGGCGCCTTATGAAGACATTGAAGGCTTGCAGCATCTGGACAAAGTCGTGGACATTGACCAAAGCCCGATCGGCCGCACACCGCGATCTAATCCAGCGACCTATACTGGCATCTTTACACCTGTGCGGGAGCTGTTCGCCAGCACACAGGAGGCTCGCAGCCGTGGTTACAAACCCGGACGATTCTCATTCAACGTTAAGGGCGGTCGCTGCGAGGCATGTCAGGGTGATGGTGTGGTCAAGGTGGAGATGCACTTTCTGCCGGACGTGTATGTCGCCTGTGATGTCTGTCAGGGCAAGCGCTATAACCGGGAGACCCTGGAGGTCACTTACAAAGGTAAGAACATCAACGAAGTTCTCGAAATGACCATCGAAGACGCCCGCAATTTCTTTGATGCAGTCCCAGCCATTGCGCGCAAACTGCAGACTCTTATTGATGTGGGGTTGTCCTATATCTGCCTTGGGCAAGCTGCCACGACGCTGTCGGGGGGCGAGGCGCAGCGAGTCAAACTGTCAAGGGAACTCAGCAAACGCGATACTGGCAAAACGCTTTACATCCTCGATGAACCGACCACAGGACTGCATTTCCATGACATTAAACAGCTACTGGCGGTGCTGCACCACCTCAGAGATCAGGGTAACACCATCGTAGTGATTGAGCACAATCTCGATGTAATCAAAACTGCCGACTGGCTGGTAGACCTTGGCCCAGAGGGCGGCAGCGGAGGCGGCCAGATCATTGCACAAGGCACCCCAGAGCAGGTAGCCAGTGACAAAGACTCACACACCGGCGCCTTCCTCAAAAAAGTGCTTAAAATGACTCGGCGCTAGTGATTTCTGAACGCGCCAATACCGATGTAAAAAGACAGGGTCTTAATGGAGTCAATATCCATCAAGCGCTTGGGGTCATGACCACGCTATGAGAAAACCAGGCCCGCGCTTTGGATGAGTGTCGCATTAGACAGCGGGTACTGCCGAGGAATCACAAGATTCATGCAGACTGTAGCAACCCTCAGATCGACTCGATTCTGCAACAAACATGCAACTGTCGGGCTTTTAAAGTTCAGAGCCCAACATTTACACGCGGCCAGCGCATGGAAGCGAAATCAAGCAATATGTTTCGATCAGCCTGGTGCCAGTCACCTCAATACCGTTGACTCAAAGCGCTTTAAAAATCGGATACTCAGCCGACTCCGACAAACTGAGCTCTTCCTCGAGAAAGGCATCAAACAAATTCCAGTAGGCAAAGCCATCGTCAGACTCAGGCTCCAATAGGTAGAAAATCAGATTGGCGAGCGGACCATCCATTGAAACCACATACTCGCCGCGTGAAAATGTTTTCGTTGTGTCGACGAACTCTCCGCTCAATAGACTGTTGATGTGGCCGTTCTGCACCGTCGTCCGCTTGCCGACTTCGTGCACCAAAAACTGCTGGCCAGAGAATGCGGTATCTGCCTTTAGGGTTTCAACCCGGATACCATGTGCCTTAAGTTTTGCCGCTAGGCCACTGAACGCGGCGCTAAAAATATAAGAGCTCGGAACCAAAGCTGTTTTTCTGGCTTCGAATCGGTTGTAATTCAGCACCCCTTCGATAGTGACTAGTTCGGCACTACGAACAAAATCCGTCGACCCGTCAGGTTTTTGATAAGGGATATAACGATAAGTCAGCAGATCCAGCGGCTCTTCCCGAGGCACCATGGAAAACTGCACGCCATTTTGCCGACCCATGGAGGCCGCGGCGACTCTCCGGTCAGCCTCGCGATTAATCTGCTGAATGGTCATGCCATGCCGATGGGTATATTCAAGAATTTCCTCAACAAACACGTTCGCCGTATGCACCCTTTTATAGAATCTATCGTGAGAAAATGTTTCACTGAGGATCGCCATGCGATTCCGCAGCCCCATGTAGTTGGTGAGGTATCTTGGCGCATGATGGTAGGTGCGTAATTCGGTGGGCGGCCAGCTGCGGTAGTCGTAACCACCGTACCAGTCAAAGTCTAGGTTATATTTCTCTTTCACGCTTTGCTTCAGCGCCGGCAGCATGACCTCACTGGTGTATTTTGATGTGCTGGCGTCTCCGGCCGTCGCATAAGACGGAGCATAAGTCAGGGAGTTACCGTGCCAGGTCCCGTTGGTCGTGTGCAGATCCACCAGCAGGTCAGGGTCCCATCGCTGAATCACGTTGCTGAAGAGAGCCTCAGTTTCTTCTGCCTCGACAATCATTCCGTCCCGATTCAGATCATAACCATGCGCTGTCCGCACACCGGTCATGACCGGACTCAATTCCTGATTAGGCCGGGAATTCTCCCTCAGAGCGTCATTGCCATCGGCATTATAGATCGGCACAAAAATCAATATCTGGTTGTCCAGCAGGTGCTGCTTGTCTCCGAACAGAATATCGCGCATCGCAATCAGCGAAGCTTCCTTGCCCTCCACTTCGCCACCATGAATGTTTGCCTGAATATAGATCACTGGTTTGCCACTGGCTTCAGCCTGCGCCGGCGAGGACACTGCCGGGTTTGCCAGCACAACGATGGGCACATCACGCCCTTCCCGGGTCAGTAGCAAGGTTTCGCGATACATCAGGTCAGTCTCACTGTCCAGCGCATCCAGCACTTCAATGACTTCATTGAACGTAGAGGTGCGCTCGTAGTGGCTGCGCTCGGCTGCAGTCATCATTGCCTCTGTAAAGGAAGGCGGTTGCGCCTGTGCTGAATGCAGACCCAGAACAACGCAGACTGCGAACGCGGCAACTGCAAGTTGGTATTGGTTACGCTCAGAGCGTTTCATAAGCTGTGGCTCCTTTCTGATTCCTGACAAGCGAACGGCTCTTTCGCACCGCTGTGAATAAATTTAACAAGCCAAAGATACCCCGATTCTGAACTGGAATCTTGCGTCTGTTGAGAGAGGATCTTACGGAAGAGTAAGTGGGTCACCGCTCAGGAGCCCGTTTGTGATTATGACAGTGTGAAATATTTTCGCTCAAAGCGCTTACAGGCCCCTCGGGCCCGGAGTTATGGGCATGTCTGATTCGCGACTTTGTTGCTTTTATTGCATAAAGGGCTTAGCCTCAGAGCGGTTCTTAGCACCAGGTTATTCACGATGTCGGACAAATCCTCCTCACACCTGAAAAATATTATCCATTGACCTTTTACACGAATGCCACCGGAGTGCGAACTCCTGTTTCCGGCGAACAGCAAAGTCAACTAGTCCGCTGGAGACTCTCAACTTTCTGGGTTTGCCTGATAGGTTACGTGGGCTACTACTTGTGCCGAGGAAATCTGTCGGCGGCATTTCCTCTACTAGAGCAAGAATTCGGATATTCCAACACGCAGTTAGGTCTAATCGCATCCCTATCTGAAATAGCCTACGCAACCGGCAAATTCATCAACGGACCTTTAGCTGACAAAGTGGGGGGGCGCCGCATTTTCCTGATTGGAATGGCGGGTGCAATTTTTTGGAACTTAATATTCGCGCTATCCTCCAGCCTGACAGCTTTCATTATTATTTGGTGCATGTGCCGATACTTCTTATCGATGGGATGGGGTGGTCTAACTAAGACTATCGGTAACTGGTATCCACCAGAACGAAACGGCACCATCATGGGGCTTATAAGTGTAAATTTTCAGTTTGGAGGCATAGCCGCCACACTGTTTGCCGCATTCCTAGTATACCGGGATGTATCCTGGCAAGGCTTATTCATTTTTCCAGCTTTGGTTTTGACAGCAATATTCGTGTGGTCAGCTATATTCTCAAAAAGCAGCCCAAAGGATATTCTGCCCGATGTCACACTTTCAAAAAACGATACCGAAAATGGGCCAATTGCGGATTATGGCGAAGAAAATGATCCGGGTATTAAGGTAGTTATAAAAGCTTTGCTTGGCTTACCCATTTATAGACAACTCTTAGTTTTCAGCTTCCTCACAACCATGCTTCGCTCAGTCTTTTTCTTCTGGACCCCGATGTTCCTCGTTGACATCGGCCTTGACGTTTTTGATTCAATACTACAATCAGCAATTTTTTCGTTTCTAGGAGTACTCGGTACAGTTTTGATCGGCTGGTATACAGACAACTACGCAAAAAATGGGGATCGAGCAAGAACAATGTGGCTAATGCTGGTTTGCCTAGTGGTGAGCCTAGCAGGTATCGCCTTAATGAGCAGTTTAGAGGCACCCAACTATAGCCTAATTTTAGTATTCCTCGGATCCAGCGGATTCTTTTTGCTCGGGCCATACTCAATGAGCAGCGGCTGCCTGACTCTTGACATAGCTGGAGCCAAGGGAGCAGGCTCCTGCACAGGAATTATTGATGGGTTAGGCTATATAGGGGGCGCTGTTGCAGCATTCAGCGCCGGCTACCTCTCTGACATTCTTGGCTGGTCGCAGGTATTTGTGGTTCTCGCTGGTCTTGCGGCGATATCTGCGGCGAGTGCATACATGATGAGCAGGGAATTTCAGCGAATCAATCTGTCAGAAACAGGGCCAGCTAGGTCTGGATAGTTAACGACCCTAGCCTTTCGATTTAACGCAATATCGAATCAAGAAATGTAAAGAAAGTCAGAGCAAATGTTCTCCACTAGTTCGTTACAAGTCATTACGGCAAAGCTCAAACCTCTCTTGTAAAAAACCTAGATGCTTGCTCGGAATCTCGTGGACTGCTTTAAACCAACCTGCATCATTATTTAGGTCTGGAACTAGTTGAAACTCGTCCCCTCCAGCTTCATCAAATTGCTCACGGTACCCGACACCAATTTCGAACAAGGTCTCTAAACGGTTAGAAATGAAACTAGGTGTAACAACGGCAATTCTTCTCAGACGATTAGCCACAAGTCCCTAAATATGCTGATCTAGTCGTCGCTGAATCCAGGGCCAGGGGCCGAAACGAAACTATAAGACTACCTAATATTTATCCGCCTCTCGCCCCAACTCACGGGTAATACCAATCATAGTTTGCACACACTGCATTCGATAGCGAATACGGTTACCTTCCGTCACTGAGTGACAACATGATCCGAATTCGCAAACCCCCTCGGCATCGGCTTTTTTTATCGTCTTCTCGTGTACGCCGTGGTAACTAAAGATGATGTGGTCTGGCGATTCAATATCGACATGCTGCCTAATGAGCGGTGCCTAGGCATGCAGAAAGGCCGGCTCCTGAAAAAGGTCATCCACAAATTGCAGCTTCGGTGGCTTTACCCATTTTTTTGCCGCCACCTCAAAAGAATTGAACACAGAGGCTGTAGTCGCAGTTGAATACTGTGGAAACATCGGCAGCAACAAAACCTCAGTTGCGCCTGCAGCTTCCAGTTCTGCCATTGCATCCCATACGTAGGGCTTGGTGTATGCCATGCCGGTGCGTACCAGAACCTTGTTACCCTGCTGATCGAAGGAATTTTGAAGACTCGCCTACATCTCGTCCGCACATGCCATTAGCTGCGAGCCGTTTTCCATCCATATCTCGGCGCAGTCCTTCGCGATTCTGAGCGCCCGAAACGGTTGGATAATCAAATTGCACAGTAGCCACCGGCCGACTGGATTGAAGTCAAATACGTGAGGATCTAAGATGAAGTAGCGATAAAAATCCCGGAGCCCTTTTGCGGTCGGCTCTGAAGGTGCTCCCAGATTCATTAGTAAAACTGCTTGGGTCGTTGTGAACTACTTATCTCGCGGTTGTGATTCGCTAGAATTTCAGGGCGATTGGTTGATGTCGAGGGTTTTGTGTTTGGAAACTATATGCAGATCGCGTTTTAGCTATTTTTGAAAACGTGTATTCAGATCTCTCATGGCGCAGAGCTAATCACTGTTAATGGGTAGTGGCGAAGAGGCTGTTTTGGGCACGCGCCTGTTCCAAGCACTGCAACTTCTGTCGATAACGATCCCGAATGAAATGGCGTTTTAAAAGTAACGCATCGGCAATTAAGAGTCGCTGAAAGATATAGTAACTATGTTCAGCAGGCTCAAAGAATATTCACGCTTGCAGAAATCAGTCATCATTTTTGTAAAAGCTNGAAAATTCGNGGCCTTGGGGTGCACCGAATTAGCATTNGGAGCAAAATTCAAAGAAATAGCTGCATTCGTGATCAATACCAGTAAAATNGGCGTANGAATATNGCTATAACAGCGCCCTAGCGCGCAGGCTCGATAGCGGAGCCAGACGCCATCCCGCTAATGCATTACCAATAATTTCAAATAAAGGAAAGCCACCGTGACTAAACTCATTATATCCGCACTATCCTCTGCCCTAATACTGAGCTCAGCTGTAGTTCACGCCGGCGAGCGGGTAGGCGACTTCGCCTTGATCGACAACCGCGGTAATCAGCATCACATGGCATGGTACGACGACCATCAGGCCATTGTTATCGTGCCGCAAGCGAACGGTGAAACCGACACTGCATCGGTAGATGGTCTGAAAAGACTACAACAGAAATATCAAGGCCAAGGTGTAGCCTTCTTTCTGATGAATCCCGGCCTTCAAACGGATCGCGAGGCCGTTACGGCTGATCTCGCTGCGGCGGGGATCGACTTACCGGTTCTGATGGACGACGCTCAATTAGTTACGGAAATGTTGGGCGTAGAGCGCTTGGACGAGGCAGTGATTTATGACCCCAAGACGTTCGAAGTTAGCTATCGTGGCCCCGTCACCCTATCTGCCGACGAGGCAATCGATCAGTTATTGGCAGGCGAGGGGGCCAAATTGGTCTCTCAAAGAGGGTCCGCCAAATTAATTAACACTAACGCTGCTGACCACGCCAACTTGTCCTACGTGAAGGATATCGCACCGATAATCGCAAACAACTGCGCCACTTGCCATCGCGATGGTGGAATCGCCCCCTTCGCAATGGACAGCAGTCTGGCAGTTCAAGGCTGGTCACCGATGATTCGTGAAGTGATTATGACCAAACGCATGCCTCCCGGCCAGATCGATAACAAGGTTGGCCATCGAATGAAGAATGAGATGAATCTGACCGATAGCGAGATGCAGATGCTCGTCCGCTGGGTGGGTGCCGGCTCACCAGTTGATACACGCGATGGCATCGACCCCCTGACCGAGTTGGTTTGGCCTGACACTAAATGGACGCTCGCCAAAGATTTAGGTGAGCCGGATTTGATTGTCAGAGTTCCACCACAATCGATCCCGGCGACTGGAGTAATCGACTACAGAGACATAGTGATCGATCTTGGCCTGGAAGAAGATCGGTGGGTGAGAGCCAGTGAAGTTGCGCCNGATAAGTCCGAGGTTCTCCACCATATAATCACGACAGTCGTGCCACCTGGAGGCAGACCAGACCCCATGCAAGCTTTCACGGCCGCCCTTGAAGNCCTCCCTGAAGAGCGAGCCGCCGCAATTCGTACCGAGATCTTTACAGCGGTAGCTTCAGGTAAGCAACCTCCGATTGGAAAGATTTTCCGTGAAAACCCGGACCTCGGAATTGGTCAGATCCTAGGTGGGGANGATGACTTGCCGCAATTTGGCGGCTATGCCCCTGGTAACGCCATATCTCTCGCGCCAGAAGGTGTTGGAGGTCTGCTGAAGGCTGGAACTTCTCTTAGTCTCCAGATGCACTATACGACGTCGGGTCGTGAAGTTACGGATGAAACAGAAATCGGAATCTACTTCTACCCTGAGGGTGAAATTCCAACAGAAAAGATGACCGGCGGTGTTGGCAACGACTTTGACATCGCAATCCCCGCATTCTCTAAAGACCACGAAATGGAAGTGGTAACGTTCATCAAAAACGAATCTGATTTGTATAGCTTGATGCCCCATATGCATTTCCGCGGGAAAAGAATGCGTTTCGTTGCCGAATACCCTGACGGTAGCGAAGAGCTCCTGCTCTCAGTCCCTGACTATGACTTCAATTGGCAACTAGTACACGAGCTAGAACAGCCATTAAGAGTTCCGGCAGGTACCAGAATTCGAGCGACGGGAGCGTTCGACAACTCAGCCCAAAACAAGGCTAACCCGGATCCAAGNATNGATCTTTTNTGGGGTGAACAGAGCTTTGAGGAGATGTTCATGGGTTTTTATGCCTGGAAGGAAGCTAACCAGGGTGGCGACGACTAACAATAGGTTTTCCAAGCTTTTCTTGATGAGGGAGTCGTGCGTCGAGACTACCGTCGCAACGAAATTAGGTAAAAACTAAAGAAAGAAAAGGCGGTTCAATAAGCCGCCTTTTTTTNTGTCTGCCGTAATCTTTTGGCGAACAAAGAGACCTTACGCAGGAACTATCCAGAGGCTTCTTGTCACGGAACCGATCGCAATCTCTGCTTCCTCTTTTGCTAATCGTTCAGAACCGAGTAAGCCGCATCGGTATCAAAGGTTACGTCATGCAAGGAGCGTTTCGCTGCTATTTCAATATCATGACCATTCTCGGGTCTCGAAAAAAAATTAAGTCTATAAACCCGTGATCTGACACTGCCCGGGCTTAAAGCCTGCCGCCTCACCTTTGGCCTTCATGTCCTGCAGATAATCAGCACTGACTTGAAGTGCGTTGTGCAAGTCAAAATCCCGCTGGATCTTGAGATCAAAAGGCGATCTGGNCTTGAAGAANGCGAGAAATAAGCCGTCTTCCAACNGGTAAAAGCTGTGCAGCACTATGCTGTCACGCCCAGATTTGGCTACCGAGATTTCAAAGCTTNTACAAGAGGCNGGCTAAGAAACTCTTCATAGCAATGCCGCGTCTCTTCTCTTCTGAATCGCCTCAGCGGTAGGCGTTGTAATGCANGCCGTTGATAATCTGGAGGGCCAATCGATTCGGTCACTGCCGGGGAGGGGGAGGCGTCCAGTCGCAAGTCTCGCAGTCAGGGTCTCGGTCATTTTCTGCCAAGACCTCGAAAATGAAATCGCGCCAGACTTCATTGGGCTGCCACACTGTATTCATGTCAGCTTTGGCTTCGGCAATTGGAGCGTCTTCAAAAAGGACGCGATACAAAAAACTGAAAGCAGTCGCTCGAGCGTTCACTTGACAATGCAACAAGGTCTTTTTATCAGTATTGCGCTGCATTGAATCCGCGAACGCGTAAAAATCATCTGGCAGCGGATTAGAGAAATCAACGGGCACCTGCATGTACTCCATCCCCAGTCGTTTCACGATCTGGTCTTCATCAGGCAACGCATTCTGATTATTGGTAAACGCAATATATACGATCCGCTCAAACCCCTCGTCTGCNACCAACTGTAGTTGGGCTTCGGTGGGTTGCCCAGANCTGGCGAAAGACTCACTGTACTGACGGAAGTTAGTAATCTCCTGCAAAGCAGAAGGNACCTCTTCAACGGCTAGCGCTAATTGCCCGCCTAAGACGAGCATCAGGACACCCAGTATATGTGTTCTCATAAATTCTCCAAATATCAGACTTGTTGCGTGACACAATAATAACAGACACGTAGGCGAGATGCCGTATTTCCCTGCAAGTCTTCGTCACACAATCCCTGCTCATTCTTGTGTGGGCAGAGAGCGTGGTATCAGATGACAAGATGAAAGTAGTGGTTTTGGCCCAATGGGCCCGCTCCCACGGCTTCGATCAGGAAAAGAAACGTACAGGGGAGCGAAGAACGTTCATCGTAATAGCCCTGACCATAGTCATGATGGCATTAGAAATTACGGCTGGTAGGGGTCGATCGCGCTGCTCGCTGACGGTCTGCACATGAGTTCGCCTGCTGTCGCTTTGTTAGACAATTTTTTTGCTTATTTCTATGCCCGTCGGCAGGAGTTCAGTGGACGCTTCAGCTTTGGCACTGATAAGGTAAATACGGTTGGAAGCCATACCAGTGCGATTCTGTTGGCTCTTTTTGCCTTACTGGTGGCATGGAAAGGCCGCCAGCGACTGATAAGCCCAATAAACATTGCATTCAACCAAGCGATCGCTATCGCCAGGGCTGTTCTGGTTGTAAACAGTGCCTCAGTCCTAATCCTATGGGACAAGCATGAGCATGCCCATGAGCCCAATCACAATCTGAAAGCGGCCTATTTGCACCTCCTAGTTGATGCCTTAGCCTCGCTGCTGGCGATCGCGGCCTGCTCACTGGCAAATACTTTGACGCAGTCTGGATGGATCCAGTTATGGGCCCGTTCAGCGCCCTCCTCGTCGCACGCTGTTCCTATGGATTACTAAAGAGCACCAGTGCAACCCTTTTGGACATGCGGGAATCTGATGGGACTATGGAGACCACTAGCAATATAATGGAAGCATCAGGAGAGCACCGAGTAGTGGATTTTCACCTATGGTCAATTGGATCCGGTCTTCAGGCTGCACTCGTCACCGTCGTGTCCAGCGCACCTCAGCCGCCTGACTATTACAGGCAGCTGATCGGGAAACATCATGCTATTGCGCATCTGACGATCGAAGTACATGCATACGCAGAGCAGACCGCTGGTTCAGAACAGTTAGCGTCAGACGGCGCTTCCACAGTGAACCGCTGAAGCTTCGCGCCGGCCTGATCCTGGAGCCACTGAGATAACCCTGAAGAGCGATCAATTCGCCGGAGTCAACTCCAGTGTTTCAAACAGCACGGATTCTATCTTCTCTCTTGAATAGAATGCGGGGAAGACCTGATCGTTGGCCCATAGCTCGAAAAGGTTGTCATAGAGCGGGCTATTTGGGTCCCCTGACTGTCCGGGCGCATTCATCCCGAGGGTATTGTCCCAATCCCGAGTATCTACGAATATCCTGAAGGAGGCGCCGGAAGTTTGGTTATCGCCGCTGCCGGTATTGCCCAGAGTGAAACTGTTACCCCCTCTCGGGGCCGGCCCAACGTCTAGCTGCGCCCTCAATTCTTCGCTGACCGCTGAACTGAGCGGGTGACGAATCAGCGCATGCTTATAATTAGCCTGACCGTAGACCCAGTGCTCTGTATTTGGACCTAGCTTTTCGCGCAGAATGGCGACACCCTCAGCCAGGGTACGCAGTAAAAATTCATCACGCCCAATTAGCGGATCGGGACCAAAATCTCCATCCGGTGCCAGCAGCATATCAATTGCCGTTTTCATCCCGACAGTGAGGAAATCCTGTGCTTCGGCGGGGACTTTCAGCGCGTTGATGTTGTCAAGCAACTGACGCTCGAACGCCACGTAAATACCCGCAGTTACGGAATCACGATCGAGCACAAAATCCCAGTCGAGTAGCAGTTGACGGGCCTGCTCCACCTGCGGATCGACTGCACGTAAATCCTTGAAAAAAGGGACAAGACTGCGTGCAGGGATAGACAGGTAATCATGCTGGAGGGCGATCATATCTGACATATTGAATTTACGGCCGGACGCCAATACCTCGCTGCCACGGGCCCAGCGATACGGGTCTGTCCACGTGTAACCGATCGCATCAAGAAATTCGAAGTCTGGCGGCGTATAGTTACTGTTGGAAGTTTCAATGAAACCACGCTGGGGATTCAAATCATTAGGTTTGGCTTTGATGGGCAAATAGCCATCCCATTCATAGCGACCGTCGCCGGGCACTGGCACCATCCCGCTGAAGTTTCTTCGGATCGGCGCAATACCCACTGCCTGCCATCCGATATTTCCATTGCGATCCGCCCAGATCATATTCTCGCCGGGAATGTTGCTATAGTTTGACGCTTCACGAAATTCTTCCCAACTCTCGGCCTGATCCATTCTCAGCGATGCCAGGTAGGGCGCCCCACCGAATTCCATCCAGGCAGGTCGGACCGCATAAGCGAGACGTTTTTCAGCGTCCTCAAAGACTACCGGCCCGTGTCTGGTGTATTTCAACTGGACGACTTCGGGGGTCTGACCGCGCACAGGGATACTTTCCTCGATAACGGACATAGATTCCCACTGACCGTTATAGCGATACTCATTGGGGTTATCAGGGTTGATTTCATAGACAAGTAAATCTTCACCATCGGTGTTGAACACTGTAAGACCCCAGGCCCCATACTCGTTGTGACCAATAGAGATCCCAGGTATCGTCGGTTCGCCCCCGCCAATCACGTTCCATCCCGGCCCGACCAGATGCGCCCAATAGCGAAGCGATGGCGAAGACTGGGCCCGGTGAGGATCATTAACCATCATAGGCCAACCATCCTGAGTCAGATCCCCGCTGACAACCCAGTTGTTACTGCCAATGTCATCCAGATCAAATCGCTGGGCCAATTCTGATTCCATAGTCAGCGTCGCAGCTAACTGCTCGTATGCGATTGACTCGTTACGAGCAGATACTTCTAAAATATCTGTCGGCTCGAAGCGAATGTTCCGCCTGTAGGCATCGTACAAACGCAGGACGTCATTCTGAAGTAGCGAGTCGCAGTCGATCATGGGGTCAAGACTCAGATCAGGCTGATGAGGGTGAAAGTACTGCAGTTCGCGAACTCGCTCCTCGCCAATGGAGCAGACAGCACGTCCCACGTTTACTTCCAAACCGATGTTGCCCAGCAACCCTTGGTGACGGGAGATCACGACTTCTTCTGTCCAGTGCTTTGGTTCAATGCCCAGCAATTTGAATGGCAAAGGAAGATCCTCTGGGTTTTCCATAATCTGATCGATGAAGGCGTTTACACCGTGCACGAAAGCACCAATGATATCGACACCATTAGGATGGTAGTGCTGCAACTCTTCTCCCATCGCACCACGAAATCTGAACAGGCGAGCACCATGGTCCCGCTCTACCGCCTTGGGTCCGAGAATTTCTGCCATAGTGCCAGTGGCTCTCGCCCGCCAAATTTCAAACTGAAAAAGACGATCACGTGCAGCACTGTAGCCTTGCGCAAAAAACAGGTCGTGCTCCGTTTCCGCGTAGATATGAGAGATCCCCCACTTATCTTTGAGGATCTCAACCGACTGCTGCAAACCCTCAACCTCGAGTGTCTGCCGCGTTTGAGCTAAAACAGAGACCGAGACGCCAAGCAGCAAAGTCAGGAGACCGATCGAACGCAGTGTGCTTTGGATCATTTTGAATATCCTCTGTGAGTTAAAGTTGGATCGGATTTGTGACCTACCATAGCCTGCAATAGCTCGAGTGCTTCAGAGGCTTTTCCTTGTGGCACAAAAACATGATCATGGTAGCGGGCAGCAATGACGTTAGCCGGTATTCCGCGATCAGCCAGAAGGGAGGAGACCGCCGCGGTGAGTCCGACCGCATCAAGGCTGGAATGCACACGGAGCGTGATGCCTTTGAACACGCCTTGATAGTCCAAGCCCGCTGCATGCGCCTGCTCCTGAGAGATAAGGAGACTCAGCCCTTCTTCTTCACTAAAGCTTGCCAGCGGTTTCAGCCGAGACAAACTCTCCGATATTGGATCTGTGACCGTGCAGAAAACATAAACCCCATCAAGCAAAATAGGGTCCAACTCAAAAAGTAATTTACCGAGGTCGGTTTCGCCTGACAACGTATGCTCTTCCTCTCCTATGGATGCTGACACCCCTGCCAGTTTCACGAGCGCCGGCAAGTAGCCGGAGCAGTGGTATCGTGAGATTCTCTGTGTCTTGTTGTTTTATCTTGTATTCGCAAGCTCAAAGCGACGTTCCATCAAATGGGGTCCGCGGCAGACCACGACAGTCACAGCTACACTATCATAAGTTCAAGCGCAAATTCTGCCATTGTCTTGTCGGAGTCTGGAAGCAGGCACCGATTCACTCAGCCACTCCGTCCGCACCGATAAACTGCCGCATCACGCTCAACACTTCATCTGGCTCGAAGAGACGCCCGCCCTGCTCGGCAAATAGTGTCAGCGCCGACTGATCAGGAAAACTGAAATAATTGCCGCTATCAGGCTGTGCATGACGCTCGAGAGCGAGACCACGGTCCAGCACCTCGACCGCATCCAGAATGCGAGCACAGCCTAACTCGTAAAGCGACAGGACATGCCAAAAATATGAGCGATCAGGCTGAACGGGAAGTCGTGTTGTCGTCACGATGCTGCCCGTATCTATCGAGCTGTCTTCTATAAAATGCAGAGTTGTTCCTATTTCGGACTCTTTATTCAACAATGCCCAGAATGTAGCCATAACGCCTTTATAGTCAGGCAATAAGCCAGAATGAAGGTTCAGCACCCCGTGCTTGGGCAACGAAATAGCAGGGCCACGAAGAATCACTCCATAACGCACGGACAAGACCAAATCCGGTTTTGACTCCGCATAACGCTCGTGCCCTGCAGCATCATTAATCGCATTCAGAGTACTCACACCTCCAATGACCCGCTCTGCCAGCTGCTCGAAGCTTAAAAGCGCTTGACCATCGCGCGCGCGTTGGTCAAGCTCTTTTCAGCTTCGAGCAGCTGGCAGAGCGGGTCATTGGAGGTGTGAGTA
>PBTW01000015.1 GCA_002729315.1 Gammaproteobacteria bacterium | reverse complement strand
TGGCTGATTTGAGACCCAGCGTAACCACTCCCGGTTGCCACTGCGGTAACAAAGCCGCCAATCTGAGCAGCAGCGTTAGCAAGCTTGCCCCGGGCCTGCTGCTGGACTGCGTGTCTGGCCGTGATATGACCAATCTCGTGGGCAATAACGGCAGCAAGCTGGGCTTCGGTATTGATGAAGGTCAGCAGCCCGCGATTAATGTAAACGTAACCACCCGGCAGAGCCATCGCATTGATAGCCGGACTGTCGATAATCGTGTAGGTATATTCAAGGTCTGGGCGATGACTTGCTGCTGCCACGCGATTTCCCACTTCAGTGACGTAAGCCAGCAGCGCCTTGTCCTTATATACAGGCTGGCTGGCCAGAACCTTTGCGTGTTCTTCAGCGCCTACTTCTTTCTCACGGGACTCTGACATCAGGACCAGATTGGCACCGCCAGTGGCCGGGTTAACCGCACATGAGGCCAAGCCTGAAACAACAAGCAACCCTGTCAGCGCAGAGGTAAAAAGACCGCAGCAAAATTGCGTCATCTTGTTAGAGGCGGTCATGCCTTGGGGCGACGGTCTGACCATAAAGACTCCTGTTACCTTGCTGACTAATAACTTGTAGATGCCTAGCTGCCGTTAACGAAATCTTTTAGTTGAGTTGCCAGTCGGCTGCAGGCGTTCGCTTCCACACGAGCGATCAGGGGAATCGGAACTACTAGTGCTGGCAAGTAGGACTGGCCTGTTGCATCAGTATTGATTGTTCCCACATTTGTCAGGGAACCTACATCCCAAACTCTGGCATCAAAGTTGGCGTCATCTTCCCACGTGCCGAACCCGAAGCAACCGCCGCCGCCAGGTCCGATTGTGCATGAGATCGACCCTCCCCGTTCGGTCGTCTCGGTGAAGCCATCAAGCCAGACGATATAGCGAATGCCGAATTCACTCATTTTTTCCGCCACGACGTTCTCTGTCATGAGTTGCTCAAGGTCTCGCGTTCTCAGTGGCGCGGTGCGGGGTTCAAACCAGGGAAACATAGCGTCAACAAACTCTTGCTCTGGCACAACATTGATTGCCCCTTCTCCTCGCGCCATCCGGTCGCCAACGCACTGAACGAACTCACTGCGAGTCTCATAGTCGCTGGCCTGACGCCGCCCCAGAATTACAACCGCCTCATCGCTCGCAATACCGGTTTCCCCTTGCCGGAATTCGTCGACAGTCGTGCTGGTGCAGCCAGCGAGTAAAGAAAGCGCGACGAGCAGGGATGCGCCGAAAACGGTTCTGCCATGCAATTTGTCCATGAGTTCGATCAAGCTCCGGCTCCTTATTATTGAATCGCTCACAGTTGTGCTAACCAGTCACGTACTTCNGGGACTTGCGNGAAGCTCAAGGAAANGCTNGAAGCAAGATCNCGAAGTGCCACTACGGCAGCATCGTTGANGGCCGCCTCCGTGGAACGGAANNTTTCTGTCGGAGTCTTGCCGTAAGAAGTCAGGACCCAGTCAGCGATATAGTCACCCTCTGCCGTGGCGAGGCGCATATTGTACTTGATCCATACCTCATAGACGTCGAGCTTGGTTTTCATGGGCAGAGCGAGCTGGAACTCTTCGATAAGCGGGGTAAAGACAGCGTCAACNTCCGCTGCCACCGCATCATCCAGACTTTCTATCACCACGACATCATCGAACATGGCTGGAAGGACGGCATTGAACAACGCNATATGGGACTGCCCACTCTGGACATTAAATTCCTCGGCTCCTGTTTCCGAGTACTCCATATACGCGAAGTCTCGAAGCGACTGATCATAGTAAACCGCAACNTTAAGAGGCAATTTGCTTATATTGGGCGTCGGAAAACTACCCTCGATGGTTACAGTGCTGACACCACAGCTGACAAAAAACGCGAGCCCCAGCGGCGCTGCGAATGGAAGACGGAATTTACGAGAATTCATATCGACTTGGCCCATTAATATTTACGTATCGAGGAAGCTGAAGCTTAGCTTAAGTTATACGAAGATTGCGCTGATCAGGATTCCATCAGCTAAGCCTATTGAAAGTCGTTAAGCCCCACAAATGTACCACCATTCCGCAACGTGATCTCCCGCATGAGCGTGGCGTAACGATAGACGCTTTGCTGGAATCGACGGGGGCCTGCGAAGATTGTGGGAAAACCGATACCGTGNATCCGCACGCGACGATTTCCTTGTTCATCCTCGGCGTTAATCCGATCTATGGTCTGCAATACATCCCGAATGGATCCGCCNGGCTGAAAGTCATCGCCAAGCACGTAGATACTNATTTTCTTGTCCGGCGAATAAAAGGTGTTGATGGCCTGTGTCACTCCCTCTACAGGGCTACTATTACTGTAGGGCTGCCAGGTTCTCAGGGTCTGGATAATTTGTTGCCTGCGCCCCGGCGTGTCCGGAATCCATTCGCCGCGATAAGTGTTGAACATATAGTCACCCATATCATTCATCACCTGTATACCCTTCACCTCAGGGTAAACATCCAACGTGTTGTCAATGACTTCAAGCATCGTGTTCCAGTTGCCCGGAGTGTTGTACATGCTGCCTGAGGTATCAATCAGGAAAATGATGTATTCACTGTCTACCGGCACACCACCAATCGCATTGTTTTCCGGAGACGCCACATTAGCAAGCAGGCGCTGCATCTCCTCAGTCAGAGTTTGCTTCGCAACGGCCAGCTTGCCGATTTCATCGGTGGTTTCATCGGACAGCTGTTGAGAAGTCTGATAGCGTCCTTCAATATCGCTCAGATCTCGCCGCAATCTAGCGATCCGATCCGTAAGCGCCGAGAGCTGTTCATGTTTAGCGTTCAGGTCACGGTTCAGGATTCGGGTTTCCCCCCGAATCTCAAACAGCTGTTCCTGCAGCTCTGTCACTGACGCCTCTTGCGGCACCTCTGAAACCTCGATCATGGCAGGGTCAGCGGGTTTTACGATCATNAGCAAAATGATCATGGCACCGAAGCCACANGACGCCACATCCAGNAAGGATACGGTAAAGGAGTCTGTCTCTGCGCGTTTGCGTCTTGCCATNAGGCTNTGCCNGCTNAGGTTCCNTCAGGGCCAGTCATCTGNNGGCGTCAAAAATGAGCCNTGGGAAAANTGGGCCAGTTGCCAGTANGCTGCTGCAGCGCTGGGGTCACCTTCCAGNGGCATCAATATTATATTCACCGGAATGCCTGAGGGTAGNTCTTCAACNGCTTCTTCAAATAATNCCATCCGCCGGTTNGGGGTAATNAGNTTNTCGCGACTCTCNCGNNCNCCGAGCGTAGGNANCCCGTCNGTNATCAGGAATATATTNTCCGGCCTCGGGTTCATNNTCGAGGCAGCACGAAACACCTGCTGNAGATTGGTTCCGTTTTGTGGNACCACCTGTCCAGCGCCCGCGATGACCTGATTCAGCTGATCGCGGTCGGCNACTTCNAGCCAAGTCTCGGTCGTGCCTTCAAGCACACTGCTGTGATCCTGATTGAAGTGCCATACCTGATAGCGACTGGTGACTGGCAGTTGCGTCGAGATCCAGTCCACAGTTTTGACGACCCTCTGCCATTTTGGAGCATTGCGCTTGCGATCATCGTCCATATTACGGGTACGGATGATGTTGACCAGAGTGTTATCCAACATGCTTGCCGAACTGTCCATAAGCACGAGGATGCGCTGTCCACCGAGAAACATACCCGAAAGGTATTGCCGCTGTCCGTCGCCGATAAATTGTCTGACGCTTGAGCCTTCCTGATCCAGCGCGCTGGCCTGTAGCCGGAACAGCTCCTCTTCCAGAGCCTGCACGTCTGCCCGTAGCTGGGCAATATCTTCCTCAGTCGCCACGCTGGAGTTCTCGAGCGCGGCTAGTTGTTGCAGAAATGTGTCTATCTGCTGCTGTATCTCCCGAGCCAGCCCCTCAGCCTCTACAACTTCATAATCCACGTCGGAAAGGGTATTACGGACTCGCACCAGTCCGAGCTGACCTTCCCTGATTTCTTCTTCCAGAAGATTGATTTCAGCCATAAGTTCGCTGTCTGACTCTTCCACATTCACTGTACTCGCGTAGTCGAGAATCAGAAAGATCAGAATCACTGCACCAAAACCACAGAACATGACATCAAGAAACGANAGGCTGATCGGGTTCAGCTCTCGGCGTCTTGTTTTTGTNTTACCGCTGGCCATCGCTCACCCGAATCAAGCTCGCGCTGTCGTCACAACCCTCAAACTGAAGCTCATCGCCGAGCCGGAGACAATTCTCAGCCGCAGCAGGACTGCCATTAATCCTCATGCCAGTGGCTTCTGCTTTCAGGCACACTTCACCATCGCGCAGACAAATATGCCCAAGTAATGCCGGCATGCCCTGTATCGATAACACCAAGGCGGGTGCCGAGTCAGATTCATGGTCCGGATTCAGTCTGTTCTCTATCAGAAGATCTTCAACGGGCAAGGCGTGATGGCGGAACAGGATGTGTGAAGGTACGCCCTGATGAAACTCTAGATGGGTCGGAGTAGAAGGGGNTTCGGATACCGGCAGGCTTTTTACCACTTGGAAACTCTCTCCTTTGCCGACGATCAGAGTATGAAATTGCAGGACGTTTCTCGTGAGGGCCTCCGGCTCCAGAATGACNGGCTGANCCGAGCCGGGCAGGTAAGAAACAAANCCCGGCAGAGCAGCAATGGCAGGGCTTATCATCAGCTGGCAGTCCTGATCGTTTTGAATGGCAAGAACCTGGTCGCTGATTTTCNCGTACTGNGGCCTCAGGCTGCTCACCAGTGCTTCACGAGGCATCTTAGCAGTATGACTAGTTTCTCCCGTCGCGAGCTCCAAAATAAGATTGCCGTCGTCGCTGGCACTCAGCCAGTGAGGAAGCGTATTGTAGAGTTGCTGCTCGCTCTCAGCGTTATGTTGAGGATTAAAACGACACTGTTGGATAAACAGGTTTGTTGCCATTTGCATCATCAGATTCATGAAACTCTGACTGCCGACTCCCGGAACCTGTACGGTGGCCTTGGTCTGCAATGCGCCCGCTTCCAGCTCGAGGCTGGACACTAGGGCCTGATGAAGCTGCAGGTCGAGATAAANCNCCTGCGCGAATCTTGCCTGCTTCGCGGCCGCCGCAACCGATGAATCGACAACACCAATAACGGTGAACGGCGTTTGCTTGGCAAGCCCCAGCAAGATCGCAAGCTGCTGATGGGTGAAACTTCCCGGTACGGCGAAAACCACCTCGCCTTGAATCGCACAGACCTCAGCAAGGTGCAGCAGATGCGCATAGGCGATGTCTGCGTAGTGACGGAAACTGTTGCCGTGGGAAATCGGATCGAGACTGAGCTCTTGCCAGTACCGGTTGTAGCTCTCTGTCGGCCTCAGGCGTGCCTGTTGTTCGGCAGCCTCACCAAACATCACGTCAGCCGCTCCGGTCAGCGCAAAACCGGGACTACGCAAGAGGGTACTAGTTTCATCACTCACACAAATGCCGTGATCGTTGAATTCGATAACTTTAAGGCTCACGGTTCACCTGTCACTTCCTGAATGATGCGGACCGACTGCTTATAGGGCGGTGGCATCTGGCACTTGAAGGTGACGGACCAGCCGCTCGTCACAGTAATTTTGAGCATCGAGTACCAGACGGTCTTGCAGCAGCTGTAGCTGGTGTAGCAAAAACATGAGAAAAATACTAACAACCAGGGCCACGAAAGTTGAGTTGAAAGCGACGCCCAGGCTCACGGTAACACCAACAATATCACCACTGACCGCCTGATACGCCTGTCCTAGCGCCGTACCGATTCCGCGCACCGTGCCAAGGAACCCAATCGAAGGGATCGCCCAGGCAATGTAGCGCACGATGGTTAATTCGGTTTCCATGCGATCCGCCTCAGTTTCACAGACGTCTTTTATCGTCAGAGAAACATCCTGAATGCTGCGGGTGCTCTGAAAACGATGCAGGCCGGCCAGCAGGGCGCGCGGTAACAGATAAGCCTGCTCCTGTTCCGGCAGTGCCTGAACCGGTCTGGCATAGTTTCGCGAGTCCTCCGGCAGAACGCTCATGCCTTCTTTCACCTGAACCAGGGTGCGTTCAAGCAGACTGCGCTGTCTAACAGTCTGCTGCGTTTTCATGCCGATGATGAATACCGCCCATAGCATCAGCGTAATACAGGCCTGCTGCTCAAAATCTTTCAGAATGACAAACACCGAACGCTCGGGAACGAAGTCCTCATTGACCTGCTGCTGCTCTGCCTGATAGGCCTGGATGTCAGCGGCCACGGGGCGAACCACAGTGGTATATGTAGCCTGGACGACAATAAAGGCAAAGACCAGTGCCGCAAGCTGAATAAACGTTTCATAGAGTGAGCCTTGTTTCATGGCTTAGTCCTTTTATATTTGCTCGACAGCCCGCAAGCTGGCCTTTAAATGTCTACCGGAAACGACACGCCGAGATCCTGAGAGATCTGCTCGGTGGGCACAAAACGACCCGGCGACTCCTCATCGTCGGACGTTTCCGTCGCCGCGGCTGCTGTGGCACTGTCGCTGCTATCAGCACTTTCAACCTCATCAGAGACCAATGCGCCTGAATTCTCTTCGGTCTGTTCCACCAGGCTTTCTGCCGCTAGAGATGCTACGGCGTAAAACAGCATGATTGCTGCCGAGATCTGTCTAAAACTCATCAGTCCTCCAGATAGCGCGCTATGCGGAATCCGACATCATCTCTGGGTTCTTCCCCAAAATCCCTGAACGACAACCGCATCTCCGTAATCGCACCATGCGCCCAGCTGGAGCCCCTGATCGTATGGAACTGACCGAGTTCTGGTCCCTTCGGATCGATTTCCGGGCCACCTACACTGCCAACCGCGCCATAGTAGTCATGCACCCATTCCGACACGTTACCGGCCATATCATAGACGCCGTATTGATTAGCTTGAAAAGACGCAACCGGCGCAGTAGCAAAGTACCCGTCGTCATAGTCAAATATCACCTCACCGAGGTAGGCCCGGACCGTGATGTCCGCAAAATTCCCAGAATTTTCAGGTGGCGGCAGCTGGTCACCCCACGGGTATTTCAGAGCACTTCCGCTGCCATTAGTCCGAGCGACCCAGGCCCACTCAGCCTCGGTTGGCAGCCGATAACCAATCGCATCAGGGTTGAAACCAACCACTTCCTCATCCTCCGTTCGGTAGAAAAGCGGTAGACCTTCCTGCTTACTCAGCCAGTTGCAGTATAACGCTGCCTGCGTCCAGTTGATCTGCACTGCCGGTTGTGCTTCGTTATCCAGAGTCAAACCCTGAATAGTTCCCGAAGAGTGTTCACTGTCATAGCGTCTGAATTCGGAATTGGTGACTTCTCGATAAGAAAAATAGAATGGGCGTTCCAGTTTTACATCGCGAAGATTCTCATTGGGCCGGCGACCCGCTTCCCGCCGGGACGCCCCCATGGTAAACGAACCGGGATAAAACAGCTTGAGGCTTTGCCCGGCCACTGTAGAAATTTCTGGCTTGATCTGTTCCAAGCGCGCCTGCTCGAGCGATTTTAATGTGACCCTGATTGCCTGCTCGAGGCCGGGTCTGGAAGTAAATGCGGTGTTGTAGGGCACATATCCTTCTTTGCGTATCTCGATCTGCTGGTTAACTGCCATGAGCTCAAGCCTCTGGTTAGCGGACCCCATAAGTTCCCCATTCACGTAGAGCTCAGCGTCCGGGGGGTCTGCGATAATGCTGACGCTGGCCAGAACAGGACTGAGGCTGACCGTCACCTCGCTTTCCTGGTCAGGCTGAGTGCGCACCGTAGTCGATGACGACTCATATCCGTCTTTAAAAAAGGTAATCTGATGATCAGCAGCAGGCGCCAGGGATACTTCTAGAGGGGTCTGACCCTGAAAGACGCCACCTACCGTAACGCTAGCGGCGGTTGGATTTGAACGAATAAATACCAGCCCATCAGCAGGTTCAAGAGCAATAGTAGGCAACACTATGTCTTCTCCGGCTGTTATTTCATACCCTTCCTGCCAGGCTTTGTGTCCGCGGAGTTTTAATGTGACCTCCCTGAGACCCTGAATGATTTCCGCATTCAGGGGGGTTTGCCCCCTCACCTCTCCGTCAATGATGACGTCTGCACCGGAAGGCACTGTCGAAAACGACAGGGTCGCCCATGCCGGCTCGAGTGTCGCGCTGAACTGCTGGCGGACGGATCGGCCCTCAATGGCAACAGGAAGCTCGTAGTCGAGGTAACGATCACTACTGATAGTAAGCTGATGATCTCCCGGCTCGACCGACAGATCGGTCAAGGGTGTTAATCCAACGTCAACACCATCTATTCTCACTCGCGCACCGGTCACATTTTCGATATCGACACTTACCAGGCCCGGTAATTTTCGCATGTCAAACGGGTAGGATTGCGACTGCTCAAGGCCGACGATAAGCTCTGTCGCCGTATCGTAGTAGCCGTTATTCCTCAGCATCAAGCCGTAGGTACCACTGCGCAAAAGATAGCGGCGCCCAAGCTGCAGAGCGATCCCGCCGCTTATCGTAATCTCGGCGGAAGCCGGGTTCACCTCGATAAAAACAGAGCGGGCGGTGAGCACAAAAAACCCAGCCAAGGACGACAGCGCGGAAAAGGCAAAAACAACCACATGAAACCACCTGAACCGGTAGCTGAAGCGCCTTTTCGTTTCCTGATTGGGCGTAAAGTCGATTGGTACTATGGGATCAAGCGATGGATTTACCCCGGCTGATTTTTCCACTTCGGTCACAGCATCTTCACCTGTTGGTCGCCACCACGCGCTCATCGCACTGCACAACGACGGCATCCGGCGTTTGACCAAAACCTACAGTAAATTCTTGGCGTACATCCCGGTAGCCTGCCCGCCGGCCAACTGCCACATAGTTGCCGGGCTTGAGATCCATTGTCGTCTCTGAAAATACGCCGAGCGTTCGGATTCGAAGCAACGTAACCTCAGTAAACGTATCTGACAGGAACACGATGCGTACGGGCACCTGAGAATTCTCCAGCAACGCCTGCAGCTCATCGAGTTGTGAAGACAGCAATGGGCCCGGCTCCTCAATGTCTCGGCCGACAAAGTAATAGCGAAGGGTTTCTTCGTAAACGTCCTGGTCTGAGAAACGCTCCGGCGATGCAATGGCATCGATCAAAAGCTGGTTCAACGTCATGCGCTGACTCGCCAGCTCTCTCCCCTCCAGGGCAAAGAGCAAGTTGGCGTCAATGGCAATCACTCGGTCATAGGCAGCCACTGCATCACCCCAGCGCTCATCGGCCTCGGCTGAGGAGATATCGATCCGCAGCTGGCTAATTTGCGCATTCGCAACCTCGGTCTCGGTTTGCCGGATAGCGGCCTCAGCTTCCTGCACGTTGATGCTCATGGCGGCGGCGCGTTGAAACGCGGCGATGGCTGATTCTGGATCGTCAGCCTGGAGAAGCACGTAGCCTTCGGACATTATTTGTGAAAATTCATTTTCTCGAATTTCAGCGTCAACCTCTGTGATTCCTATCGGAGCAGTCTCATTGTAGGGGTCAAGACTAACAATTTCGAGTAATAGAGCTTTGGCGGCCTCGAGATCGCGATTCTCCCGTGCCTCCTCTGCCTCTTGTATTAACAACTGCACCTGATCCAGAGTCCTTGCTCGCCCCAGGCCGATCTGAGCGGCTTCACTGTCCGGATCCAGAACAAGAGCCAGTGAATATCGGTCTTGAGCAAGCCGAGAAGATCCATCAGCGAGCGCGTTGTCGCCATAAATGAGGGTTTGTGCCAGAACCTCAGGTATCCGCGCCTGAAGCTCTGCCAGCGCATCATTACCTTCACCGTAGGAGCTTATGGCAAGATCGAAATCTTGCGTCCGGTAATACTCATCACCGATGGATGCAATCTCCAGCGCTGCGTCGTAGTCCGCTTTCCCCCAGTTCGCCACTTCCAGGGAATCCAGCTGACCCTGCTTTTCCAGCAGTTCCGCCAGGACATCCTGAGCTTGCTTGCGTCTGATGGACCGTTGTGCCTCCTCGAATGGGGAAACCGAGGCTGCCTGCTGAGATGGCACGGTAGCTTCACGCAGAGTCGCTTCTTCGATTCTACGTTCCAGCGGGAGTTCGTATTCAGACACCACGCTTGGCAGGACAAATACGACCGCCAGGGCCACGATCACCAGAAAGCCGAGACCGAACCACATCGCTGCACTGGGCTTCTGACGCTGTTGAGGGGCCACCTGCCTGGCATAAACGTCGGCGTCATCGACTTCCAGAGCCACTGACTCTGTGTTTTCAGTTGCGTCTGAGGACATGTCTTTTCTACTAGGGACTCAGAAGATGGCAGAAATTTGCGATCAAAGCTCGCCCATCTCGACCGCGTAGAGGTCTGCCAGTATGTCGCGCCATTGTCCGTATTGCTCCTCTACCGAACCACTCAGCGTGATCGTGCGATCATCAAGATTGATGACTTGGGGCGCCACTGCGTTTTCCAGAGATTCTCCTAGTTCCTCCAGTGCCTGCATGTGGATACGGGCCTCGGCCTGCTTGTCGAATCCACTCTTTACTAGGAACGCTCCTGCGCCAACTGCGGTGGCGCCACCGGCCTGTGTTGCCCAATTCCCCCCGTTGCTGGCTGCAGCGATGCCGCCAACAACAGCCGCTGCACCCGCAATGAAGCGGCGTCTTGCCGAGGCTTCAAGCTCCCTCAACGTGATGGTTTCCTGATAGCTCTGCTCTCTCCAAGAGTCGTAGGGCAGACGCATCTGTCTGACATATGTCGCGAAGTAATCCTGAACCGTATCGATGAACATGAAATCGCGCTCGCGGATGCTGCGAATTCGGCCCATCAGAGGGTCGTTATCAGCAGGTAGCGCAGTGAGCTGGTACTCTCCGTCTCTGTCTCTGGCAAGGTAATTTCCAAATGCGTCATCAGAGAAACGTTGCGCGAAGAGAAGCTCAGAGACTGTCCTGATTTCCTGAACCTCCGAAGCCTCAATGTTTCGTTGCCGGTAAGCCAGCAGGTCGTTCGCAATCTTATTGTAGATAGCCTGAAACGGATCGTTCTTCTGGCGATTTTGGGGGTCATAGCTAAACTGGCTGATGACTTCTTCATATTCCTCGGTGTACCAGTGACGCCCACGAGAATCGGTGACTTCCACTCTGATAATCATCGCCTCGCCATTGGACCTCAGTATCGTACCGTTGACTTGAACATCCATAGGGCTTTCGCTGTTTGGCATTACCCTGACGATGCCCCAGTTTGCAGACCGCTGGAGGGTCTCTGCCAACAGGTACGGCGCATAGCGAGATTCCGCAACACGGATTTCGGGATTTGCGGTGTCTTCGTCATCCCCCATGTACTCATCGATGCCGGGATCAAACAGAGCAACACCTACGTCCAATAAAAAGTCCTCTGGCACATCCTGGCTGTCCTGAACTACCGGCGTGTAGCTGGTTGTCTTTACCGTGTGGGTCGCGCAGGCACTAAACAGAAATGCTAAACCCAACGAGAATATTACTAGCCTGTATTGCAAAATCATTGATCGTCACCAATACCTGTATAATTTCGATATTCTTCCCATAGCGCTTCTCGCAAATCGGGGTCGGGCTCGGTCATCGCCGCCTCTCGCAGCTGTCGGGCCACCACATCATCATCACGGCCGCTGGGAATGTCTTCCGGCGGCGGGAAGGTCTCCAGTGGCTCTTCCCTTCGCGTCGGCGGGCTCCCTACAGCAGCCACTGCGCCAGCTGTTGCTGTTGTGGCCTCTTCCATGGTCTGAGGTTGTCGCTGACCAGCTGCGGCGCCGCCACTGCTGCCACCGCCACCGTCGCCTCCTATGGCTGCTGACCCTGCCGCATTGCTCTCGTTTTGGGCGCGCTCGCGCTCTCCGAGAATAAACCCGTCGAATGTTTCGTATCCCCGACGCAGACGCTCATCCAGCACAGCCGCGCGTTCAGCGGGCGTCATGCTACCAGGATCACCTTGACCAGTGGACCCTACTGATCCACCTAAAGTGCCAGAAGGAAGATTTTCAAGACCATAATCCCCACTTGGACGTCTTAAAGATCCATTATTAGACCTATAAATCCCACTTCGTCTGCCATTGGCTGCGTCAGTCAAGATGTCATTTGCCTCATCGCCGCCACTAGCTCTTCCGACTGGCATTCTCGCTGAAGCACCGGCCGCTCGACCAGGTCCCTGAGCGGTGTTTTGCCGTGTCTGAACTGGGGGGCCTGAGGCCGATATCGCTCCGCCGCCACTGTCTGGACCCGAATCAGCATTCCCAACTTCCCCACTTGAACCCTCTTTTCTGCCAGTTTGGGAGTTTTGATCTTTCGATCCTGCCCCCGGAAAAGACGCAGTGCGAGGGCTTGCCCCACTTTGACTTTTTCTGCCAGAGGAGCCGGTGCTTTGGCCGGACGCTGCGGTCGCGCTGGACTGACTGCCACTGCGGCTTGACCGCCGGGATTGCTGTCCTGCACTGGCAGGCGACGGTATTGAAGGCCGCGAGCTACTTTGGGCCGTTGAGGGACTGGAAGGAGCAGGCATACTCGGGGCGCTGCGCGATGAAGAACTCTGCGAGCCCGGCATCGGTATGCTAGCGCTGGATTGGCGACTCTGATTCATGGAGCTCTGGCAGGCCACCAGCAACATCCCCAGCAGGGCGACAAAAGCCAGTCTGAACAATTTCATAGGTACCTTCATCGTGTTTTATCAAAACCTCTGATGCCACACCACCATTAATAACATTTTTTACGAATAAGAGCAGAAAAACCGTCGGCAGACACATTGGCTTGACTCAAGCCAGTCTTCGGCCAAAATGGCGCTTGTCAGTCAGGGTGGACCTCAGCTCCTAAATACTGGCTTAACCACGTGAGGATACAGCCTTGAGCCTTACGCAAACGAGCTATAGTTAGTACCAATACCGGATTCTGAAGCGGTTATCTTCAGTGGCCACAGGAACACCATCCTCCAGTACCGGCCGAAAAACGAAACTTCTGAGCGCTCGCCCGACGCTACCGAATTGGATAATGTTTTGAGAATTCTCATCAGACAGCACGCTAACTTTCCTCACAGAGCCGTTACGCGTCACAGTGAACGAGAGATCAACGTAACCCTCTGTCAATGATTCGGGCCCCTTACCCAATGCCCGCCGGTCCACCATACGCGGCTCGGTAATGATCAGCGGAATCGCGACCACTGTGCCAAACAGGCTTTGCTGAAGGGCCTCTGAGTTTTCCTCGTCTGCGAGCAGTTGCCAGGCAGATAGATAGAGTTCGTTAGCGGCTCTGCGCTGCGCGTAAAGCAGGTACCAATCAGCCAGTTCCGCGATCGATTCCGCGAGCGCGTAAACATCTTCCTGCTCCTGACGGAAGCTGATGATGGACCGGAGCGCTTTCTCACCGGCGATGAATCCAGCGGGCTGCGAGGGCAATCGCTCGTTAATCATCGCCGCCAGAACGGCCCGATCGCCACGAAATTCCGAATTTCCGAGTTCGCTGATCAGCTGCGGGTTTCGCGCCACCTGATACGCAGAACGCACGATGTTGCGCAGATAGGGAATATACCTGGCGTCACTGCGGCCATAGTGGAACTCAACCAACCTGGCAGCCGCACTAAATAACAATTGTGCGGCGCTCAATCTTAGTCCCAGCGTGTCACCGAGACCGATTCCGAATGCCTGCATGTTCCAATCCCCGAGCTGCTGCAACGCGGGAATGATCCTGGGGTCATTGGGTCCATAGGTACGCTGTTGAATGTAGAACAGATAACTATGGTATTGATCGACTTCTGCCCATTGCGCCAGCGCCGAATAACTGTTGATAATATTTTGCACAATGGGGATCTGATCGATGGTATTCAAACCCGCATTCACCCGGCTCACATGCATCGCGCGGTCGAAAGACCTCAGCGCAGCAAGATGGTCACCCTGACTCTGCTGTACATTACCGATCGCCGCCAGTTGTTCGACTAGATCAGGGCTCCAGGCGCCACCGGCATTCTCGGTCCGCTCAACTAGGTCACGATATTCCAGCAGCGTTTGTTCCTGCTGGTCTGACGGGGCATACATGCTTGCGGCCGTATTCCGGTCGAGCGCGGGAAAAACAGGATCCTGATCATCAATGATTGGCTGCGGCAGATCGATGAAAACGGCACGGGGCAAGGTTCGCCCGGAAACCGGCTCAGCCAGCTGGAGCACCTCGTCAGCCTGCTCAGTGGCGGAGGCTTCCTGTCCACGAGCTGTCTCACCTAATACGAGCCAGGCACTCAAGACCCAGACAATAAAGTTGGCATTTTTCGAATCGAACATTCTCTGGGATATTCCAGCTAAATAGGCGGCAAATTAATGCTTGTTGTTTTGGATTGACTTCCAGGGCTGCAGGTTTGTCGAGACTATTCCGTAGCTCTGTTTTCATTAAGCACCAAATAAGCGCTGTAAACAATCCCGCTGCGATTCACCTGAAACCGGCAGGCCAGTCGTTTATTGATAGCTTTGCGTACGCGAAAGTCGCAGATTACCCAGGGTGTCGATCTCGGCCAACCAGTGCTTTGCGACGTAAACGGTCGCTGAGTATTCAGCGATCACACAGGGGCCGACAAGTTGTTGCCCCAAAGCCAGCGCCTCCCGGGGGAACGCGGGAATGTTATCTGCTTCAGATATCAGATTCTGTTCGATCGGCTTAGCCGGCTGTTTGTCCGCTGCCGTTTCGGAAGGCAGTTGAATCGGCTCCGAGACTTCCCTGACATCAACACATATATTCACCAGCTCGACACTGCTGCTAAGCGAATATCCATAGCGACGCTCATGGAGCGTCCTGAATGCTGCAATGGAATCAGTAGGCCCCTGAAATGGAACATTGAGCGTATAGGACTGGCCTATGTAGCGGAGATCGATGCTGCGCTTGCAGACCAATTTGCCAACGGGTTCCCCTTCTTCAGTCAATTCCTCTATCGCCCGGTTCTCCAGTTCTTTCATTGCTGCTTGGAGCTCGCTGATTTCGATTCCATCCATCGCAACGCCGAGCGTTCGGGTTAGCTGGCGGCCACGAGAGGCCATGAGCATTCCGAGGGCGGAGAGCACACCGCCTCGGGCCGGCACCAAAGCCTGATGCATGCGCATCGCCTCTGCCAAGGCACAAACGTGAAGACCTCCCGCGCCACCAAAACTAGCCAGCACAAAATCAGTCGGATCATAACCTCGATTAACCGAGATCTCCCTGATTGCTCTGGCCATGTGCTCATTGGTAATGCTAATGATGCCGGCAGCCGTTTCCTCAATGGATAGCGCAACTTCCTGCGCCAGAGCTCCAACCGCATTTCTGGCCTTTGCCACGCTGAGCGTAAGATTTCCCGCGAGTCTTGCGCCTGGAACAAGCCTGCCCAACACCAGGTTCGCATCCGTGACGGTGGCGTGACGCCCACCTAAACCGTAACAGGCAGGGCCGGGATCTGCGCCGGACGAACGGGGGCCCACCTGCAGCATGCCGCCCTGATCAACATAGGCGATCGAACCACCGCCCGCGCCGATTGTGTGCATATCTACCATGGGAACCGCCACGGGATAAGCACCGATGTAACCTTCCGAGGTCGTTGCAATCTCGCCATCTAGTAAAGCGACATCTGTAGATGTCCCCCCCATATCGAAACTGATAATCTTGCTCACATCGGCTTGCGCTCCAAGAGTCTTCATTGCAATCAGCCCGCCAGCCGGACCGGAAAGCAATAATCTAACAGCTGACTCTGCCGCCGTTCCCGCATCTAGGGTTTCGCCATTGGACTGCATGATCATCAGAGAACAACGATTCATCGACGCCCTAAGCCGGGACAGATAACCTGAGACAACCGGCCCAAGCGAGGCGTTAAGCCAGGTCGCTATGCCCCGTTCATACTCCTTATAAACTGGCAAAACTGCAGAAGAGCGGCTCACAAAAACGGGAAGCCCAGAATCGGTAATGGCTTTTTCAATCGCCACTTCTGAAGAATCGTCCAGAAAAGAAAACAGCAGGTTAATCGCCACAGCCTCAGGCGCGAGATCCTTGATCCTGACCACTAGATCTTTGAGCTCTTCCGGAGTTAAGGTCTCGAGTATTTTTCCCTCGGCCGACATCCGGCCTCCAGTTTCCAGACAGTAAGCGGAAGGTACTGGGGTACTCTGCGTAGGAAACTCCAGCGCATAAAGTGCTGGGCGCGTTTGCCGACCAAGCCTCAGAGTATCGCCAAAACCATAGTTGGTAACATAGGCAGTCGGTGCATTTTCGCCCTCCAGAGCAGCATTGGTGGCAACTGTGCTACCATGTATAATGTGCAACGTGCCCCTTTCTGCTTCTCCTGAAAGGCCCAAAGCCTCGATGCCATTCAGAATTGCCTGTTCAGGAGCGGCAGGCGTAGACAAGGTCTTATAAACCTCTACCTCCACTGTTTCACCGACACGCAGGCAAACAAAGTCAGTAAATGTTCCGCCGGCGTCAATGCCGAGAAAAATCTTGTCGCTTAGCAATTGATTTTTAATTCCGCTACTTTCTTCGCCCAATTATACTTGTTGCAATTCGACCCAACTAATCAATGCCAGATCGAGACACATTGTGCCAGAACTTCCCGAAGTTGAAACGACGCGACGCGGCATCATTGATCACATAAAAGACAAGAAGATCGAACATGTGGTCGTCCGTCAAAGAGCGCTGCGATGGCCTGTCCCTGAGGACCTGCCCGCCACATTAAGTGGTCAATTGCTCCACGATGTCCAGCGACGCGCCAAGTATTTGTTATTGCGCACTCGGCCGGGCACCCTGCTTATTCATCTGGGCATGTCAGGAAGCTTGCGAGTTCTCAACCATGAAGTCCCGCCCGCCAAACATGACCATATTGATCTCATATTTAACGATAACACCTGTTTGCGCTACACAGACCCCAGGCGTTTTGGTTCCTTCCTGTGGCAAGAAGGAGACCCAAACAGTCACCGGCTGCTGAGCAGACTCAGTCCGGAACCACTGACTGAATCATTTGATGGAGATTACCTATTTCAGGCAAGCAGAAGCCGGAATGCTCCGATCAAAAGTTTCATCATGAACAGCTACGTTGTAGTTGGGGTGGGAAACATTTACGCAAATGAGGCACTGTTTCTCAGCGGTATACACCCGAAGCGGGCAGCCGGCAGAATTAGTCGCTGCCGCTACAACCGACTCGCCGTCAACATCAAACGAGTTTTAAGCAGAGCAATAGAAGTTGGCGGGACTACCCTCCGAGACTTCACCAACAGTAGTGGAAATCCGGGGTATTTCAAACAGTCCCTGCAGGTGTATGGACGAGGTAACAAAGCATGTAAGACTTGCCAAGCGTCACTGAAAGAAATTCGTCTCGGCCAGCGCAGCACCGTCTATTGCCCGCAATGCCAAACCTAACCGGCTGAAATTTCCCGGGCAACGGCAGGATGGACGAATTTAGAAATGTCCCCGCCATACGAGGCAATCTCTCTGACCAGCGTGGATGAGATGTAAGACAGATGCTCTGCTGGGGCAAGAAACACAGTTTCGATTTCAGGTTCCAAGACTCTATTCATGCCAACCAGCTGGAATTCGTACTCAAAGTCTGCAACCGTGCGCAAGCCCCGCAGGATAATGTTTGCGCCACAAGATTTGACGAACTCCGTCAGCAACGAGTCAAAAGCCTGCACGCTTATATTGTCGAGATGACCGAGTACCTCCTGCGCCAGGGCAACCCTACGGTCCGTAGTCATCGTGTTGTTTTTTTGAGCGTTCGTCCCGACTGCAACTATTATCTGGTCGAATAACCTCGAAGCCCGCTCCACCAGATCAGTGTGACCGTTAGTGATCGGGTTAAACGTGCCGGGGTATATAGCAATCTTCATCGAGATGCCTCTGCTGGTTAAGCGCTAGTGTAGCGAAATGCGGTAGGCCACTCAATCAGTCGCGCAGGAGCCTCAAGATCCGCCGCTCCAGCCAGTCAGTTTCTCTGCCGCACACAAAGCCGACGTGACCCCCTTTGGCGCTTAATTCCGAGCATGTTGAGGCAGAAAGCTGGCTCGAATCAGGCAGCGCCGCCAGAGGAATAAGTGGATCGTCGCTGGCCTGAATCAACAGGGTCGGAACAGCTACCCCCTGTGAAAATGGATGCTCCTGCAGCGTTCGTAATAGTCACTCGCGTTACTAAAGCTATGCAAAGGAGCCGTAATCGCGTCGTCAAAGTCCAAAATACTGTTGATATGAGAGACATCACCTAGTTCAGACAAAAGATCGAAATCGGCAGCGCCAGCCTACTTGAACGCCTGACGCTTAGGGAGGAAATCACGCGGCAATCGCCTTGTAAAGTAACCGCCGTACAGCCAGGGTGCGCCAGACAGTATGGCTTGAGAACACACGCCTAACGTGAAGGGCGTTGACACAGCCACAGCGCGATTGATCTTGGCGTAGTTACGTCCCTCTCCGAGCCACTTCGACAGCACATTGGCACAAAGTGAATAACCCACCAGTGAGATGGTATCCGGGTTGAACGTCTCGATAACCGCATTCATCACTTCCTAGAGGTCGTCGAAAACGTCAGAGTGGTAGGCTCTTCCCCGGCGATTAAGTTCTCCACTGCAACCGTGGAAGTTCATCGCCAAACTACTGTATCCCTCTTTGGATAAATGCCGTTGAAGGGACGGCATGCA